>NZ_JBGLYN010000013.1:0-100990 GCF_047304045.1 Variovorax sp. Varisp85 | reverse complement strand
GCTGCCGCATCGCTGGCAGCCAATCGAAGTGCGCTGATCGAAGGACCGACGTCAAGACGGGATCACCGCGCGCTTACCTATCGGCGTCGCGGTGTTGGGAAGATCCTGCACTATGACGCGGCGAAGCGCGCCATCTTGATGAACGACGTTGTGAGCTACATCACCAAGGCTGACTTCTGGATCTCACAGGAGGATGGCAAGAGCTTTGGGAAGGGGGTGATGCCGCCTGCGCCATCCGGGCTGGGCCGCCCGCGCAAGCATTCGATCATCCAGTCTTGCGGAGATAGCGTTCGTACACTTTCTTGAGGGGAGCGTGCTCCCCCTTAATCCACCGCTTCATTGCTCTGTTGAGTGCCGGCCCGTTTCCGATGCCGAAGCTCTTGTCCTTGTTGTCGTCAAGAAATTGCCTGAGGGGCTTCTCGATCAGTTCGAATGCCTCGTGTGGCTTGTTCCAAGACTTGCCGGCCGTGCCAGCCTCTTCTAGGAGCTGGGTGGCATGGTCTTTGATGGGTATCGACCTCCCGCCGGTTACCTCTCCCCCCTTTTGTTGACCCGCCTTTTTCCTGTCCTTAGCTGAGGGCGTGGGAGATGGCGAGGGAACGGGAGTTGCTGAGGGAAGGGCGTGAGCGCCCAGAGTGACCTTCCGCACTCCGACCCCGATGTCCAGCCGAACTACTTGACGATGTACTTGCTGGTCGACCTGGAGTTCAGGGGCAGTGCTGCGATTCCATGCAGCCTCCAAGGTGCCAGGGCGATGCCGATTCTTTGGAGGGGGAGAAGTCCATACATCCTTCAGTGCGCCAGATGGATATTGCCTCTCCCACGGACCGAGGGGGCGGGGGGCTGGCTCTTCATCCTCTGGTGTGTCCGCGTGCATGTCTTTCTCTCTAGGTTTCTGTCTTGTCGCCGAAGAGCCTAACGTTCTTTTTGTGGCCTGGATGCGATCCAAGCATCAGCTCGTCTTCCCGATACCTGTCTGAAAACACCAAGCGAACTCAGGCCGTCGTTGAACGAGAAGTATGTGAGTGGCCGGCCATGCTTCGGTGTTGGGACAATGGCCAACTTTACTGGAGCTGGTACGAAGGCCGAAAAAGCTATCCCGCCGAACGGGTTGCCCAGTCGGCGGCCACACTCCCGATTGCCCATGCCTCAGCAGCTGCCGGCCCTTGGATTGCCGACGGTGTGCGCGAGAAGCGCGGCGCGGGCGCCGGGTGGCGTGTGCCGTCGATATCGACGAAGGCCTCGCGCGCGACCTGGTGCGGGTGCATCGCTACTTCGCTCAACGCCAGCACTGGTGCGAAGCAGGCGTCGCTGTCCTCGAACAGTGCAGTCCAGGCGTCGCGACTGCGTGTGCGAAACAGGTGCTCGAATTCGGCGCGCAGTGCAGGCCAGCGTGCGCGGTCGTTCTGTGCGTCCCGCAGCGGCGCGGCCACGCCGAGTTGTTCGCACAGCAGTGCGAAGAACTGCGGCTCGATTGGGCCGATGCTTACGTACTTTCCATCGGCGGTCTCGTAGGTGCCGTAGTAGGGCGCGCCGCCGTCGAGCACGTTGGTGCCGCGCGTCTCGGCGAAGTGGCCGCGCATGGCGCTGGTGCGAAACAGGCTCATGAGCGAGTTGACGCCGTCGGTGATGGCGGCATCGACCACCTGCCCGCGTCCTGAGCGCTGCGCCTCGTGTAGGGCCGCGAGTAGTCCGACGACCAGGTACAGGCTGCCGCCGCCGTAGTCGCCGACGAGATTGAGCGGCGGCACGGGCGCGCCGCCGACGGTGCCGATGGCGTGCAGGGCGCCGGTGAGCGCGATGTAGTTGATGTCGTGACCGGCTGCCTGCGCGAGCGGGCCGTGCTGACCCCAACCCGTCATGCGGCCGTAAACCAGCCGGGGGTTGCGCGACGCCACATCGTCGGGGCCCAGACCCAGCCGCTCCATTACGCCTGGGCGGAAACCTTCGACGAGCGCATCAGCGCTTTCCAGCAGCCGCAGCACCTCGTCACGCGCGTCGGGGTTCTTGAGATCGGCCAGCACCACGCGGCGACCGCGCCCGGTGATGTCGGCACGGTCGCCGAAGCGGCGGCCCGGGCGGTCCACCGTGACCACATCGGCTCCCATGTCGGACAGCAGCATGCAGGCGAAGGGGCCGGGGCCAATGCCGGCGAATTCCACCACCTTGAGACCTGCCAGTGGGCCTAGAGGGGGAGGGCGATTGACGGCGGAGGAGGGGGCGTTGTTGTCGGGCATGTTCATGTCGGAAGGGAAGATGCGTGAGTAGAGGAAAGAGAAAGGGAGGCGGTTGTTGCCTCCGCGTGCAGCGCGATGCGACAGCCGAACACCATCGCGGGTCCGATCGTGATGCCGGGTCCGGGGTAGCTACCGCGCAGCGGCGAGGCCATGTCGTTGCCGCAGGCGTAGAGGCCCGGGATCGGGTGCTCCGCCGTGTCGAGCACTGCACCGTCGGCATCGGTCGCGAGGCCGGTGCTCGAAGCCGCTTCACCTGGCCACAGGTGCATCGCGCAGAACGGGGGGCAAGCGATGGGACCGAGGCAGGGGTTGGGCGCGTGTGCCGCATCGCCGTTGAAGCGGCTCAACTCGGTTGTGCCCTTGCCGAACTCCGGGTCGGCTCCGGCCTGCGCATGGCGGTTGTTCTTCTCGACGCTGGCGATGAGCGCGCCAGCCTCCATGCCGAGCTTGGCGGCCAGTACATCGAGCGTGGGCGCAAGCACCAGGTAGCCACTGGCTTCGTAGGGCCGCAAGTCGCGCGTTCCGGGGGCAATGGCGCCCAGCCCATAGGTCTGCACGAAGGCAGCGTCGCACACGAGATAGGCGGGGGTGGCGCCTCGCTCAAGCATGGCTTCCACGAAGTGGTGGTACGAGGCGCCCTCATTGACGAAACGGGCGCCTCGTCCGTCGACCGCGATCAGTCCCGGCTTCGCGCGATCGAGGTACAGGTGGGGAAACAGCCCATGGCCACCTGGGCGCGGCACCCGCGACACGGGCTGCCAGAAAAAGTCGCGCGGGTGTCGGTCGAGCCGAGCGCCGATACTGGTGGCGATCTCGATGCCGTCGCCGCGGTTGCCCTCGAAGGCTTGCGCATGCAGGGTCTCGGGTGGCACACCGGCCGGTGCGAGCATTGCACGCAGCCCGGCGTGATGGCCGACCCCGCCGGTAGCCAGTACTACGCCGGCGCGCGCGGCGATCCGCAACGTGCGGTTGTCCTGATTGAATACCGCGCCGACGACGCGGCCGTCGCGGGTGTCCAACTGCTGTAATCGCGTTTGGAAGTGCATGGCGACACCGACCTGGGACAGGCTGAAAAACAGGCGCGCCACGAGCGCATTGCCCATGACCAGCCGCGTGCCGCGCGCATACCGCAGACGATCACGCGCATGGCGAGCCACAAGTCGCACCACGTGCGCGAAATTGCGCCAGGAGCGCCAGCGCCCCACCAGCGCCTGCACGTCGGCCTTGTTGGCCATCATTCCGCCCAACACCATGAACTCCTGCATGGGCGCACGGATGCGCGCGAAGTCGCGACCGAGCCTGCGACCGTCGAAAGGCAGCGGGGACAGGGCGCGGCCGGCCAGTGCGGCCCCGGGGTATTCGAGGTAATCGGGATGGCGTAGCGCACTGGCGAACTTCACCTCTGAGCGGCTTTCGAGGAAGTCGATGGCCGTGTTCGCGCTCTCCAGATAGGCGCGTCGCAGCCCGCGTGGGTCGGCCTCGCCCAGGACCGCATCAAGGTAGTGGCGTGCGGCGTCTACCGTGTCACCGCAGCCGGCCTGCACGCCGTGCCGGTTGCCGGGGACCCAGAGCGTGCCGGCGGATGTGGCAGTGGTGCCGCCCACCTGGTCGCTCGCTTCGCACAGCACCACGTCGAGGCCGCGCAGCGCGGCAGCCAGTGCGGCCGTCATGCCGCCCGCACCCGCACCAACGACCAGCAGGTCGCAGTACATCGATGGAGCCTCGGAGGAGGGCTTTGCGGTTTCAGGCACGGCGCCACTGCAGTAGCGAGAAAGGCGGCTGCCCATAGGGATGGTGCTCGAACACGCCCTCGACCGTATCGCCGATTTCTACCGCCTGCATCGGGTCGCCTAGCAGGTTGCCGACCATACGGACATGGCCGGCTTCCGGTAGTTCGACCAGCACCACGAGGTAGGGGCCGTGGTTCTTTAGCGCAGTGTGCGCGGGATGCCACACGCGCTCCCAACTGTAGATGCGCCCGCGCGGTGCGACGGTTTCCCAGGCCGGATCGAAGGCATGGCAGCGATGGCACAACCACTCGGGGCCGAACTGCCAAGTGCCGCAGTGTGTACAGCGTTGCACGAGCAGACGACCTTTGCTCAAGCCGTTCCAGTACGGCGCGGAGAGGCCGTCAGGCTCGGGTACGGGCACCGGTAGGCCGGGCGGCAGGTAGCGTGGCATGGTGGTCGCATTCACAGCACGGCCTCCGAGCCCAGCAGCAAGTTGCTTACCGGCGTGACCATGGGGCCGCCAATCACCAGCGCCACGTCGCTGCGCGCCGCCTGGCTGGTCGAGGTGCCGCGCACCTGGCGCACAGCTTCCAGCACGAGTTCGAATCCGTGCATGTAGCACTCCGCCAGATTGCCGCCGCTGGTGTTGAGCGGCAGTCGCCCCGAAGGGGCGATCAGGTTGTCGAGGGTCAGGAAGTCGTTGGCTTCCTTCGGCTTGAAGAAGCCGTGTTCGGCCAGCGCCATCACCACGCCGCCCGTGAAGTTCTCGTAGCTCTGCACCACGCCCACATCACTCGGGCCGACGCCGGCCATGGCGTAGAGGTCGGGTGCTACGGTGCCGAAGCTCGCGCTGCCGTAGGCCGGCGAAGCATGCGGGATGGCTCCGGTGCGGTAGCCCGAGCCGCAGGCGGCGCCGAGCAGATAGGCGGGCTTCTGTAGGAGGTCTTTCGCACGTTCGGCTGACACGAGCACCACTGCTGCCGCACCGTCGTTTTCCATGCAGCAGTCGTACAGATGGAACGGCTCGGTGATCCAGCGCGAGTCGTCGTAGATCTGGGCATCCAATGGCTTGCCGTGCATCACGGCGCGTGGATTGGCCTGCGCATGATGGTATGAGGCCAGTGCGATGGAGCGCAGCGCCTCCTGCCGCACGCCGTGCTCGTGCATGAAGCGGCGTACGCGCATGGCGAAGCGCTGCGGCGGCGACAGCACACCGTAGGGCATCAGGTAGGCCTTCTCGCCCGAGATGGTGTCGATGCCCGAAACCTGGCCGAAGCGTCCGTGCTGACCTTGAGCAAGAGCGCGGAACACCACGACGCAGTCGGCCTGACCCGTTGCGATGGCTGCCGCACCGTTGGCCACGGCTGCGCAGCAGCCACCACCGCCTCCACCCCATTGCATGGTGGCGCTGCGCAGGCGTGGCAGGCCGAGCGCGGCGGCCAGCCGCGAGGCGTCGCTGCGGTCGTCGCTATAGGAAGCAAAGCCGTCGATCTCACGCGGGTTGATGCCAGCATCGCGACACGCGGCCAGGATTGCCTGCAGTGCGAGCTTGAACTCAGCGTCGGGCGAGCGGCCGTGGCGGTGGTAGGTGGTCTCGCCGATGCCGGCCACGGCGACGCGGCCGCGCAAGGAACGTCGTTCGCGATTCATGCCGGGCCCCATGCGGGCTTCACGCCAGCGCGCCGGTTGTTGCGGCACTCGCCGAGGGCGCGCCGAAGGCACCGGCCTCGGCAAGTGCGGCCAGACGTGCGTCGCCGTAGCCCAGCGTCTCGCGCAACACCTCCTGTGTATGCTGGCCAACAGTGGGGGCCGCGACTGGGTCGGCTATCGGCGTGTGCGAGTAGCGGATTGGCAGCGCCATGTTTGGCACCCAGCCGACCGCAGGATGCGGAATGCGCGTGACGAGCCCGCGTGCACGCGCTTCGGGCGAGCGGATCGCCTCGCCCACCGTACGAACCTCGCCGCAAGGCACGCCGGCTGCGCGCATGCGGGCCTGCCAGTACGCGCGAGGCTGCTTCACGAAGGCTTCGCCCAGCAGCGCGAACAGTTCGTCGCGGCGCGCCGAGCGGTCGCGACCCGTGGCGTAGGTCGGGTCGTCCGCGAGTTCGGGCCGCTCGATCACCTGGGCCATCAACCGTTGGAAGATCTTGTTGTTGCCGCAGTTGATGTAGAACGAACCATCCTGAGCTTCGAACACGCCCGACGGGCAGGTGTCAGGGCTTGTATTGCCGTGGCGCTGCGGTTCGGCGCCGGAGAACACGTGCTGCAGTGCTGCGTAGCCCGTCATCAGCACTGCGTTGTCGAACAGCGCCACCTCCATCGACTGGCCGTGCCCGGTGCGCTCGCGCGCCACCAGTGCACCGAGGATCGCGTTGGCGGCCATCATTGCTGTGCTGATGTCCATCACCGGCGAGAGCGCACGCACGCCCTGGCGATCGGCATAGCCGTTCATTGACACGAAACCGCTTTCGGCCTGGGCGATGGGGTCGAAGCCCAGGCGGTCGGCGAACGGGCCCTCGCGGCCGTAGGCCGACACCGAGCAATAGATCACCTCGGGGTTGGCGCGTCGGCAGCTTTCGTAGTCGAGCCCAAAGCGTTCCATCACGCCAGTAGAGAAGTTCTCGACCACCACGTCGGCCGTGGCGATCAGCGCACGCGCCACCTCGAGCCCTTCGGGTGTTTTCAGGTCGAGCGCCACACTGCGCTTGTTTCGGTTCGACCAGAGGAAGGGCGCGCCCTGGCCGAGGTCGGGATGCACCGGCGGGTACTGGCGGAAGTCGTCGCCGCGGCCCGGCGCCTCGATCTTGATGACGTTCGCGCCCATGTCAGCAAGCATCATGGTAGCGAAGGGGCCAGCGATGAAGTGAGTGAAGTCCACCACGCGAATGCCGTCCAGCGCCTGGGGCGCGCCAGCAGGGCGGGGCGTGTGTTCGGGAAAATCCTGAGAGAGGGTATCGAGCATGAAGGTGATGTCCGGGTCTGACTTACATCTGGATGTTGGCTTTGCGTACGACGGGCCCCCATTGAGCCGTTTCGTCGCGAATGAGCTTGTCGAGTTCTTCCGGAGTGCTACTGCGCGCCTCGACGTTGCGGTCGGCGAACATCCTTCGTACCTCGGGGCGCGCCACGGCGGTCTCGACCGCCTTCTGGAGCCGGGCCACCACGTCGTCGGGCGTGGCCTTGGGCGCGAGCACGCCAAACCAAGCCGAGCTGCGAAAGCCCGGCACATCGGCCGCGATGGCGGGTAGGCCGGGCACGGTGTCGGTGGGGCGGGGGGTGCCCACCGCGAGGTAGCGCACCTTGCCTGAATGAACGAGCGTGGCCCCATCGAGGCCGGTGACGAATGCGGCGTGGAGCTGCCCGCCTGCGAAGGCAGTCATCATCGGAGCGCCGCCGTTGTAGGGGATGTGTTGCAACCGCAGGCCGGCGGTGTCGTTGAAATACTCGGCCGTAAGGTGCGACAGCGAGCCGTTGCCGACCGACCCGATGTTCAGCGTGCCGCTGTTCTGCTTCGCATAGGCGAGGAATTCCTTCATCGTGCGGGCCGGGCTGTCGGCCGGAACGGCCAGGATCATCGGAGTGATCGCCACGGTGGAGATCGCGCGTAGGTCTTTCGCCTGGTCGTAGGGCACTTTGCGCATCAGCGCCACCACCGCGTTGGGCCCGGTGTTGCCGAACACGAGCGTGTAGCCGTCGGGTGCCGACTTTGCGACGTAGTCCACACCGATAGTGCCGCCCGCACCGGGCTTGTTCTCCACGATCACCGGTTGGCCGAGCGTGTCGCTCATCGACTGCTGGATGGCGCGCGCGAGCTGGTCGTTGCTGCCGCCGGCCGCGTAAGGCACGATCACGCGGATCGGTTTGTTGGGATAGCCCTGCGCGAAAGCGGGTAGCACGCAAAGTGCGGGCAGGGCAGCGAGCGAGAAACAGGCGGCATGCAGCAGCGCACGCCGGCGAGGGAGGCGGGTGTTCATCGGGGGTCTCCTTGGGTTTCGAATGAGGGGGGCACCGAATCGCCGAGCACGGTTGACCAGTAGCTGCGCGCGCGATCCATGTGACGCAGGATCAACTGCCGCGCCTCGGCGGCGTCGCGGTCGCGCACGAGCGTCAGCAATCGGCGGTGGTCGGCCAGCGAGGCCGCGCCCTGGGTCATGTCTTCGAACATCGCCTGGCGGCGGCGATCAGTAAAACGGTAGAAGGCGTTGAGCACGCGTACCAGCACCGAGTTGTGGGTGGCATCGACGAGTGCGATGTGAAAGTCGGTGTCGCTGGTGGCGATGTTGCCGCCCTGGGCCAGCGTCTGCTCGGTGCGGTGCAGCACGGTGTCCATGCGCGCCAGGTCGGCCTCGGTACGGCGCTGGCAAGCCAATCCGGCGGCGAGCACCTCGAGGTGCGCGCGTACCTCCATCGTCTCGGCGACTTCAGTGGGGGTGGGCGTAGCGCCCATGTCGGTCAGCATCACCAGTGCCTCGAAGCTGCTTTCGCGTTCGACGTGGCGCAGGTAGATGCCGGAGTTGGGCCGCGACTCGACCATGCGCAAGGCGACCAGCGTGGCCAGCGCCTCGCGCACACCGTTGCGCCCGACGCCCAGTCGCTCGGCAAGGTCGCGCTCCGAGGGCAGACGATCGCCAGGTTGCAGTCGACGATCGCGCAAGTAGGCGAGGATGCCGCCGATCACGCCATGGCCAGCGCCGTCTGGCGTGTCGATGCCGGAGGACTCGCGGTGAAGGGCCATGGTCACGTCCTTGTGTGTCAAAGGTCGAGGACCAGCGTCTGCGAACGCGAGCCCGAACAGCAGATCATCACGGCGCAGTTCGACTGCTTTTCTTCGGCGCTCAGGTAGTCGTCTCGGTGGTCGGGCTCGCCAGCCAATACTTGCGTGCGGCAGGTGCCGCACACGCCGGCACTGCAGGCATAGGGCACGTCGACAGCGTGGTCCAGCAGGGTGTCGAGGATGGTCTTGCCCGGCGCCACGCTCAGGCGCTGACCACTGCGCTGGAGAACGACCTCGTAGCCGCCGTCGGTGGCCGCGGCGCTGCTGGCGCCGAAACGTTCAAAATGCACCGTGTGAGGCGCACGCGCGCCGCAAGCCGCCACGAAGGCGTCGATCATGCGCGCCGGTCCACAGCAGTAGATGTGGGCGTCGGGCGGCGTGCCCCGAGCAATGGCTGCGATGTCCAGGCGAGCGGCGCGTTCAGAGCCGAAGCAAAACTCGACCTCGCCGCGACCGTCACTGCGTCGTGCCATGTCACGCAGTTCCTCGACATAGGCGGTCTCGCGAGGCGAACGACCCGCGTAGTGCAGGCGCCAGTGCTTCCCCAGCGTATCGAGCCGGCGCAGCATCGACAGCACCGGCGTGATGCCAATGCCGCCTGCAATGAATACCGAGGTGCCAGACGCATCTTCCGCCAGCGGAAAGTCGTTGCCGGGCGGGCTGGCGCGAAGCAGGTCACCCACGCGCGGCGCGGCATGCATCCACGCCGAGCCGCCGCGGCCTTCACTGTCCCGTTGCACCGCGACCAAGTAGCGCTGTGCGTCCGACGGAGCGTTGACGAGCGAATAGCTGCGCACCATCTCGCGCGGCAGATGCAGGTCGATGTGCGCGCCCGCGCCGAAGGTCGGCAGCGCGGTGCCATCGGCCGACACGAACTCGTAGGAGGCGATCCCCTCCGCCTCGAGTCGAATCTGCCGCAGGCGCAGGTCGATCAGCGGCGTGTGCAGGCTCATGGCGTGTAGCCGAAGTCGGCGCCCAGTCGCGCGGTCATGAGCTCACGTCCCGACTCGCTCCACGACGCGCCAGCGGGTAGCGTCAGCGAGACAGCGCGGACCATCGGCAACTCCGGGTCTTCCAGGCGCGGCGGTCGCTGCTGGCGCACCGACAGGTTGCGCACGGTCTCCAGCAACAGGCGGCGTGTCATCGCGATGCCTGTGTCGCTCATGCCCAGGTGCTCTTTCGAGCGGTCGTAGATCGGCGCCACACCCGACTGGCAGGCGGCATCCTGCACCCACAAGCCCGGCAGACCCGAGAACCAGGTCTTGGTTTGCGCGTCGTAGTTGAAAAGGAAGGCGCTCTGCAGGTTGAACTTGGTCCAGTACTTCGCGTAGGGCTCGGTGGCGGGCCGCGGTGCGTAGGCATTCACGCTGGGATGGCCGGTCTCCCGACCTGCGTGGCCGTTGTCGAAGAGCTTGCGTGTTTTCTCGTAGAACTTCTGCGTTGGGTGGTACGAGAACATGATGCACAGCGTGTGGTTGTCGTCCAGCGGCACCCAGGCGTGGCCGCTGAGTTCCGGGTACTGCGACTGCGGCGGCACCAGCGTGTAGAACGGCAACAGGAACTGGTTCACGCGCCAGTAGTGGGTGTTCTCGTCGAGCACGCGCTTCGAAGCCACGCTCATGCCGTAGTCCTGGCGCTTGCATTCGAAGGTGGGGCGCAGGTCCTTCTTGGCGGTCCAGTCACTGATGGCGCCCTGCTGGTCGATGCGCCCGTGCAGGATTGGAGCGTGCGCCGAGTCGATCTCGCCTTCCACAGCCTGCAGCCAGTTGCATTCCTGCACGCGGAAGCTCACGTAGACGTTCTCCTCGGGCACCAGGTTCCATTCGAGGTTCGGCAGCGGCGGCAGGTTGTCGCGGTCGGGCCCCATGTACGTCCAGACGATGCCGTTGCGCTCGCGGCAAGGGTAGTTTTTGATCCGTACCGTTTCCTTGAGTCGGCTTTGCGCAGGCTCGGCCGGGGTGTCCTGCACCTGGCCATCAACACCGAACTTCCAGCCGTGATAGATGCAGCGCACGCCGCAGTTCTCGTTGCGGCCGAACACCAGCGGAGCGCCGCGGTGCGGGCAGACATGGTCGATCAGGCCGACGCGGCCTTCGCTGTCGCGAAATGCCAGCATCTCCTCGCCGAGCAACCGCACGCGCTGCGGCTGGCCGTCGGTTTCGAGGTCGCGCGAAGGCAGGAAAGGAATCCAGTAGAGGCGCATCAGTTGGCCCATCGGTGTTTCGGGGCCGACGCGGACCAGGGTTTCGTTGTCTTCTCGCGAGAGCATGAGGCTGTTTTCCTTGTGAGCGGTAGGGGTGCGCCAGGTGGTGTGTCCACTTTGGTTGACCATATTGGTAGAACCAATGCTAACGACCGACGATCCTGATGCCAAGCGGGTTCGGTAATAACCATTTAAATGGATCAACCATAGATGAAATAATCACGAGATTCCACAACCTCTTCGAAACCGATTCGCGCTGCCACATGAATGCCACTTCTCCCTTGGACACCACGCTGGCGGATGCCTTTGACGCCATCCTCGAGGCCCGCTACAGTTGTCGTGGCTACTTGCCAACACCCGTCCCCCGCGCGACTGTCGACGCCATCGTGCGCGCGGCGCAGCGCACCGCCTCGTGGTGCAACTCGCAGCCCTGGCAGGTGATCGTGACCAGCGCTGGCGCCACCGAGCGGTTGCGACAGGCCCTGGCCGCGCCCCATGCAGGGCACGAGAGCGGTTTCGACATCGCACCGCCCGCCGAGTACCGCGGCGTCTATCGCGAGCGGCGCCGCACCTGCGGTTTCCAGCTGTACGAGAGCGTGGGCATCGCGCACGGCGACCGGGAGGCCTCGGCGCAGCAGGCGCAGAAGAACTTCGAGTTCTTCGGTGCGCCCCACGTGGCATTGATCACCACTGAGGCTGCGCTCGGGACCTATGGCGCGCTTGATTGCGGTGCCTATGTCGGTAACTTCATGCTCGCGGCCCGTGCGCGTGGCGTGGCTAGCATTGCCCAAGCGGCCATCGCTTCGCGTGCGACTTTGCTGCGCCGCTGGTTCGACATTCCGGTCGACCGTCAAGTGGTTTGCGGTATTTCCTTCGGCTACGAGGATGCGTCGCATCCGGCCAACGGCTTCCGCACAGCCCGTGCCGCGCCCGAAGAGGCGTGTCGCTGGGTCGGGGATTGACTCCGCCGCCTCAGTTCAGGCGCTCGGCCAGGTAGTGCCGCGTCATCACCGGCTCGTCCGGCATCTGAAACGCCCGTGCCTAGGCTTCGAGCTCGCGGTTGGCCACGGTGGCGCGGGCGCGCTGGCGCAGGTAGTCGGCCCAGGAGGTGACGATGAAGCGCTCCACATAGCGGCTCGGGTCGTCCAGGTCGCGGTAGATGCGCCAGAAGGTCGCGCCATCACGTCGGCGTGGCACGGCCAGCCGCTGCACCGCCTCGAGAAAGCGGCCGGCGTCGTCCGTGCGAATTCGGTAGACCACCTCGACCGCGACCGGGCCAGCCTCGAACTCGGGCTCTTGCGCCACCACCCGCACATCCTCGCCGTGCGTGGTCGCCAAAGTCACCTCGTCGTCGGCACCCATGCGCAGCGGGTAGAGCCGTGCCAGACCGATGCTGGCGATGAGCAGCGCAGCCGCCAGGCACAGTGCCGTTGGCAGGCTGAGCAGGCTCGACATCGCACCCCAGAGTGCCGACCCCAGCGCGAAGGAGCCAAGAGAGCACAGTGTGTGCAGCGATGCAGCCCGCGCGCGCACCCAGGGCGGCGCGCTGGTCTGGGTGGCTGCGTTGAAGGTCGACATCATCGTCATCCAGGCGGCGCCACCGATCACGAAGCTCACATACACCAGCGGCCGCCAGGTCGACAGCGCACCGACGAGCATTGCGCCGCTGAACAGCAGGCAGCAGCCGGCCGCCAGAGTGTCGAGTCCGAGCCGTGAGCGGAGGCGCCCGACGAAGAAGCCGGCCGCGACCGCGCCGCTGCCCAGGCAGGCCATCAACAGACCGTAACCCGCCGCGCCGAGCCCGAGCCGTTGCTGTGCGATCACCGGCAACAAAGCCCAGAGCGCCGAACCCAACCCGCTGTAGGCGACGGTGCGCACGAGCTGGGCGAAGATCGTGGGCGAATGGCGCGCATAGCGCAGGGCGCTGAGCATGCCGCCCCATAGCCGTTCGGCCGGCAACTTGCCTTGCGAGGGAGGGCGGGGCGGCCAACGCATCGTGGCGAAGCTCATGCCCAGCGCGGTGAGCACCGCCAGCACGAACACCGCGCTGGCGCCGGTCGATGCAAAGATCAATCCCGCCAGCGCCGGGCCAACGGCGCGCGCGCCGTTGAAGGCCATCGACACCAGCGTGATGGCACCAGGCAGATCCTTGCGCTCGACCGTGTCGCTCACGGCGGAGTTCCACGAGGGCGATTGCAGCGCGGTGCATACACCCAGCAGGAAGATGAAGAGCAGCAGCACGCCGGGGCCGATGTGCCCCGCGAGCGACAGTGCCGCCAGCATCAACGCCGCGACCGCGTACACGCCCTGGATGCGCAGCATCAGCTGGCGGCGGTTGATGGTGTCGGCCAGCACGCCGGCGGGCAGCGACAGCAGGAACATCGGCAGGAACGATGCGGTCTGCACCAGCGCCGCAAGAAAGGGCGAGGCCGTGAGCTCGATCATCAGCCACGAGGCCGCCATGTTCTGCATGGCGTTGCCGACGAAAAAGAGGCTGCCCGCCACCCAGAGTCCGCGAAACGGCGGATGGCGCAGCGGACGCCAGATGGAAGGGGGTGGCGCACCGCCGGCCGCAGCGCCGACGGAGGATGGGGTGTTGTTGTTCAGTTGGGGGGAGTTCATCGGCGCCGGGCGTGAAGCATAGCGACACGCGGCGCCGTTCGTGTGTCCCCCCGAGCACTCAGAGCTTGATGCGGCCCGTGTCCACCAGCTTCTTGGTCAGTGCCAGTTGCTCGTTCATGAAGGTCGTGAGCCGGTCGGGGCCCCAGCCGGCGGGCTCGAAGCCCAGTTCGAGCAGCTTGGGTGCGACGTCGGGCAGCTTGACGATGCGTGCCATCTCGGCCGTGAGCTTGTCCAGGATCGGGCGCGGCGTGGCGGCCGGCGCGAACAACGCGGCCCAGCCCGGCATGTTGACCCCGGGCAGTCCGGCTTCGGCGAAAGTCGGCACGTCAGGGTAGAGCGGAAAGCGCGTGGCGCTCGCTACCGCCAGCGGGAGCACCTTACCGGGATATCGGGACACTCCACCCAACGATACGCAGGCCGAGTCGATCTGACCACCGATCAGGTCCTGCAGCGCCGGTGCTTCGCCCTTGTAGGGTACGTGCACGGTGTCGATGCCGGCCGACAAGTTCAGCAGTTCACCCACGAAGTTGCCGCCCGAGCCGGGGCCGTACGAACCGTAGGAAATCTTGCCAGGCTTGGACTTGCACAGCTGAATGAACTGCTGCAGCGTCTTCACGCCCAGCGATTCGCGCACGCCGATGGCGATCGGCGTCAGCGCCAGCATGCTGATCGGTGCCAGCTCTGACAGCTTGTAGGTCTGTGTGGGCTGCAGCACGAGGTTGCTTAGCAGCGCGCTGTAGTTGACCAGCAGCGTGTAGCCGTCCGGCACGGCCCTGGCCACAGTTGCTGCGGCAATGGCGCCGCTGGCACCAGCTTTCGATTCCACAATGCTCGGCTGCTTCCAAGCCTCGGTGAGCTTGTTGCCGATGAGGCGCATCATCGTGTCGTGCCCGCCGCCCGCCTGCGTGGGAATGATGAACTTGATCACGTTGTTCGGATAGGCGGGGTCGGCGTGGCTGACGCGGGGCAGGGCGACGGCGCCTAGGAGTCCGAGACCGGTGGCGAGTGTCTGGCGGCGGGTGGTATTCATGCTGAGGCGTCTCCTTTTAAAATATCATTGGTTCAACCATAATCAATGTAGAAGAAATGGTCAATGGGATCCGCACCGAGGCGAGGCACACTAGCGCCCCCGAACCCGGCCCTTTCAATACATGTTTGCGATCTCGAGGAGGACAGGCGTCATGTCGGAATCACCCCCAGTTTTTGTACCGGTGCGCATGCGCCGCGCCTTCGAGGCGGTGTGCGATCAGATTCGCCAGCAGGTGGCGGATGGCGTGCTTCTGCCCGGAGATCGTCTGCCCGCCGAACGCGAGCTTTCTGAGCAGTTCGGCGTGAGCCGAAGCGGTGTGCGTGAGGCGTTACGCAGCCTGGAGATGGCGGGGATGGTGGAGGCGGTGACCGGCATCAACGGCGGCTTCTACATCCGGCAGTCGCATCCCGAAGGCATCACGCAGGCGGTGCGCGACATGGTGGCATTGCGCCAGGTGCCGGTGTCCGACCTGACAGAAGCGCGCATTCTGTTGACGGCACTGGCGATCCGCTTGGCCTGCGAGCGCGGCACCGAGGCCGATTTCGCGGCCATCGAGGCCGACACCGACCGTTTCGCCGAGCTGGTGAAGCAGGGCAAACCGGTGCGTGACAGTGCGCTGATTACTGAGTTCTACCGCCTCATCGGTCGTGCCACCCACAATGAAGTGATCGTGATGTTGATCGACGCGCTGTCGGAAATCCTGCGCACACTGATCGCCCGACTCGATTCTGCGCCGCAGAGCAACGTGGTGGCGGTGCGGCGCAAGGTGTTGCGCCTGATGCGCGAGCGCGAGCCCGACAAGGCTGGCGCGGCGCTGGCCAAGCACCTCTACGCACTGAATCTGCTGCTTGAGGACATGGACAAGAAGGAGAAGAAGACGAGCCGCTGACTGCGGGCCCGCTTCTGCTTCCATACCGCCTCAGCGCGGCAGGCCCAGCCCGCGCTGTGCAATCAGCGTGCGCTGGATCTCGTTGGTGCCGATGCTGATGACCCACATCAACGCGTGGCGCAGGTTCTGCTCGATGCGGCCTTGCAGGATCGCGCCGGGGCTGCCCTCGGACAGTGCGCCTTCCAAGCCGAGAATGTCGAGGGCGGCCTCGCCGAAGCGCTCCATCAGCTCGCCTGAATACACCTTGCTCGCGGCTGCATCGTGCAGTGGCGTCTCGCCAGCATCGACCCGTTGCGCGCAGTGCATCATCATCTGGCGTCCCGCTTCGATCTGGGAAGCCAGGTCGCCAATACGATCGCGCACAAGCGGATCCAAGCGCATGGGGCGGCCGTCGATCTGTGCGGTGCGGATGTATTCGCACAGTAGCTCGAAGGCGTGCGCGACCTTCATCACGATGCCGCCTCCGATGAAGCCGCGCTCGGTCGCGAGTGCCCCCACCAACACCTTCCAGCCGCCGTTCAGTGGTCCCACCATGGCGTCGGCCGGCACGCGCACATCGTCGTAGAACACGTTGGCGAAGCTGCCACCGTACATGGTGGTCGAGGTCTTGATTGAGATCCCAGGCGTGTCCATGGGCACGATGAACAGGCTCAGGCCGGCGTGCGGCGGGCTGGCGTCGGGGTTGGTGCGCGTGGCCAGCAGCATGTAGTCGCCCCAGTACGTGGTGGTCCATATCTTCTGGCCGTTGATCACGTAGTGGTCGCCGTCGCGCACGGCCCGTGTTCGCATCGAGGCGAGGTCTGACCCCGAGTCGGGCTCGCTGTAGCCCATGCCGTAAATGGCTTCACCACGCAGAATTTCGGGCAAGTAGCGGTCTTGCTGCGCGGAGGAGCCGTGTACCTGCAGCATGGCTGACTGCACCGGCGCCCCTGCGCGCGGTGCCTCAGCGCGTTCCATTTCCTCGATGAAGGCCAACTGTTCCAGGGCACTGCGCGCCTGACCGCCGAAGCGCTGCGGCCAGCCAAGGCCGATCCAGCCGGTGCGGCCCAACGCTTGGGCGAATGCCCGGTCGTACTCGCGCTGCTTGAATGGTAGGCGCTCGTGTGCTGCCTTGCGCTCGGCCGGCCAGTGGATTCTCAGCCATTCGCGCACCTCCGCACGAAAGGCGTTGCCTACCGGGCCGAGATCGTAGGCCGGCAGCGGCTGCGGTCGGTTGCCGAGGAAGTACTCGGCGAGTTCCTCGCGAGCGCGCCGTGCGCCGCCATGGCGCAGCACATCAAGGTGGACCTGCTTGAAATGTCGCGGCGCCTCGTGCTCCTCGCTGTAGCCGATGGCGCCGAAGGTGTGCTGCGTCTCGAGCGCGACCTGGCGCAGCGTGGCGCCGGCCAGTGCCGCGGCGGCCGACGAGAAAACGCGCCAGGTATCCGCGGCGAGGTCGTGCTGGCGTGCCGCGTTGGCGATCGTGAGCTGGGCACCTTGCAGCGCGATGTGGTTGTTGGCCAGCTTGTGCTGGATGGCCTGGAAGCTGCCGATGGCCTGACCGAACTGCTTGCGCTCCTTGGCGTAGTCCACCGCCATTTCGAAGGCGCGAGCGGCTGCGCCATGGGCCCGCGCACAGGCCATGAGGCGGGCCATCGACAGCAAGTCGTCGAGCACGTCAGCGGGCAGCGCAATGCAAGTCGCGGCGGCGTTTGCGAGCGTGAGCTGGTGCAGCCCGACCGTGCCCATCGCGGGGGAGGGGGCCAGCGTCACGCCGGGTGCTGCCGCGTCGATGAGCGCCAGCGCCGGGCCCGGCACCAGCACTGCGAAATGCGTGGCGCTGTCGGCCAGTTCGAGGAAATGCAGGTTGCCGCTGACGTGCGCGCCCTCGGCCGTTGCCTGGCCGGCGCTGCGGTCGCCGTCGAAGCCGCCAAAGGACAGCACGATGCGCGCGTCGCCCATGTGCATCGCCTCGATCAGCGAGGGCTCGTCGCCCGCCGGTGTGCGCAGGCCAGCCAGGTTCAGGAGTGCGGCATGGTGCAGCGGGATGGGGCAGGCGGCGCGGCCCATTTCTTCCATCACGGCCACGATCTCCTGCAGGCCGCTTTCAGCTGGGTCGGTGCCGAGTGCGGTCAGTCCCTGGCTGGCGAGCTGGTGCCAGGTCTCTTGTACGCGTTCAGGCGAGGCCGCTGCCGTTACCGCATCGGCGGCGGGCCAATGCCTGCCGAGAAAACCGCGCACGGAGTCACGCAGCATGGCTCGTTCCTGCTCGGTCGGGAGATTCTGCAAGGACATTTTTTTCCTAAATATAAATGGTAGAACCATTATATTGATGAAGAGGCATGTTGCAAAAGGGGCGCGGCGCAGTGCAGGCCTTTATCATTGGCTCAAAGGTCCTACTTTTAACTTTCGGAGATGCCCTCATGACCGGCAAAGAAACACAAGATCAGGACATACAGTCCGAGGCCCCCGCCGCAACGCCGGCCCGCTTCCAGGCCATTCGCTCCGCGCGGGCGTTCGAGGAAATCGCGCAGCAGATCCGTACCGAACTGGCCCAAGGCCGCCTCAAGGTGGGAACGCGGCTGCCGTCGGAACGCGCGCTGTCTGAGCAATTCGGCGTGTCGCGCAACACTTTGCGCGAGGCGTTGCGCTCGCTTGAGCACGCAGGCTTGATCCGTCTGCAAAAGGGCGCGAGCGGCGGCGCCTTCATCAGCGGCCGTAGCGGCGATGCCATCGCTACCGGGCTGATGGACATGTATCACATGGGTGCAATCCAGCCCGCGCAGTTGACGGAGGCGCGCATCTGGCTCGAATCCATCCTTGTGCGGGAGGCTTGCGCGCGCGCCACGCCGGCCGATATCGAGGCGCTGAACCAGAACATCGAGGCGGCCGAGGAGGCAATGCGCAAGGACGACTTTCCCTCGCGCGCGGCCATCAACCTGGAGTTCCACCGCATCCTGGCGCGCATGACCGGCAACCCGATCATGGTGATCGTGATGAGCGGCGTGCTCAACGTGTTGGCCGAGTTCATCGGACAGATCGGCCATGAGGACAACGCCTACGTATTGCCCTCGCGGCGTCGTTTCGTGAAGCATGTGGCCGCGCGCGACGCTGAAGCGGCCGCGGCCGAGATGGAGTCGATCCTCAAGCGGCTGCAGCGCAGCTACCTCTCGAAGGTGGAAAGCAAGGTGCCGCAGGCCGAGGCGGGTGGCGCGCCGGCTGTCGCGCCGAAGGCGCGCGCCAAGGCGCCCGCCGCAGCCGCGAAGGTCGCGGGCAAGGCCGCCGTCAAGACTGTTGCCAAGCCGGCACGCTGAGCACGCACTTTCCAGCGCCCCACGCAAGACCGCTCGCTGAAAGGCGCGCGGTCTTTTTTTTTGCTGTGGCTTGCGCCGGGAGAATCCCGCTTGACAGTGCTGTGGTGGAGTCATACGATTTATGAATGGTTCAACCAAAGGCGAAGAAAGCAATGAAAGACGACGACAGAGGGCCCTCCACGGGCGAGTTGCTCGCAGTGCTGCTGGCACGCGATTTCGAGGATGGCGAGAAGGTCATCATCGGCACCAACTCCGACATCCAGCTTGCGGCCTGCAATCTCGCACGCGAGATGCATGCCCCTCGCTTGTGGTGGATTTCCGGTCCCGGCGGCATGGTCAATCCCGTGCGCGACCACCTGCTGTCGACCGCCGACTCCGAGAACATTGAGTCGTCGGAGGCCTGGATGGACCTGCCGAACATGATTGACTTCATCGACTGGAAGATCCACTTCTTCGACTTCGCCATCTTGTCGGCGCTGCAGGTCGATCGCTTCGGCAACATCAACACCGTGGTGGTGGGCGACCAGGCGAAGCCCAAGGTGCGCGGCCCGGGCACCGTGGGCATCAGCGCGTTGTGCGGGCTGGCCCGGCGCTTCTATGTTGCGCTCACACGGCACGACAAGAGCGCGTTTGTGCCGCGCGTCGATTTCTTGTGCGGACCCGGCCACATGGGGGGGGGCAACTCGCGCGAAGAGGCGGGGTTGCCTGCCGGCGGACCCAAGCTGGTGGTGTCGCCGCTGGGCGTGTTCGACTTCGAGCCGGTCAGCAAGGAGATGCGCGTGCGATCGATACACCCCGGTGTCACGCTTGAGCAGATCCAGGCCGCGACCGGCTTCGCTCTGCGTGTGGAGGGCACGCTGCCCGTCACCGCGATGCCCACGTCCGAAGAGCTGCGGCTGCTGCGCACCCGCATCGACACGCGCGGCACGCTGCGCCGCAAGTTTCCCTGAAGAGGCCCGAACCCCATGAGCAAGAGCAAACTGATTTCCCTCGACGAGGCCGTGTCGGCCGTGAAGGACGGCGACAAGGTCGGCCTGGGCGGATGGATCTTCAATGCGCAGCCGATGGCGCTGGTGCGGGCGCTGATCCGCAAGGGCGCGCGCAATCTCGATCTGATTCCTGCGCCTGGTTCCATTGCGCCCGACATGCTGATTGGCGCGGGCTGTGCGCGCAGCACGGCCTGCGTGTTCATCAGCTTCGAACAATTCGGTCTGGCGCCACACTTCCGCCGCCAGGCCGAAGCCGGCACGCTGAAGGTGTACGAACTCGACGGCCCGGGCATCGCGGGCGGCCTGCGCGCCGGCATCTGCGACATGCCCTGGACCGCGATTCCCGACCTCGGCACCGATTTGCCGCGTCACACGCCCGAGCACTATTGGCCGCTGCCCTCGAAGCCTGGCGAGCGCAAGATGCTGGCCGCAGCTGCCATCAAACCCGACGTGACCCTGCTGCACGCCCAGCAGGCCGACGAGTACGGCAACGTGCAGTACCTTGCGACGCCGTTCTTCGATGCCATGCTCGCGCAGGCCTCGCGGCATGTGATCGTCTCAGTCGACCGCATCGTGTCCAGCGACACCATCCGTCGCTCGAACCACCTGACCAAGCTGCCAAGCGTGATGGTTGATGCGGTGGTAGAGGCGCCCTATGGCGCGCACCCAACCTCGTCGCCCTCGCTCTATCGCGCGGACGAACGCCACCTGAAGGAATACGTCAAGGCCAGCGCAAGCGAGGAAGCCTTTGCCGCCTACCTCAAGCGCTATGCCAGCGACGCGGGCGCGCATGCCGACTACCTCGATGCACTTGGTGGTGCCCGGCTCGCCGGTCTCGCGGTGTCCGAATCGAATCTTGCGTGAAGGCCCGTCCGATGAACACCACCCCTGCCGCAAAGCCCGGCATCCTCGACGGCGTGCGCGTTCTCGACTTCACCGCCATGATGTCCGGCCCGTATTGCACGCGTCTCATGGCCGACCTCGGCGCTGAAGTCATCAAAGTCGAGCCGCCCGAAGGCGACTACATTCGTCTGCGCGCCCCGCGCCGCGAGGGCCGAAGCACCTACTTCGCGCAACTGAACGCCGGCAAGAAAAGTTTGGCGCTCGACCTCAAGAAGCCCGAGGCGATCGCGCTGATTCGCGAGATGGTCCTGAAGTGCGATGTGGTGATCGAGAACTACCGGCCCGGCGTGATGAAACGTCTCGGGTTGGACTACGCCGCACTCTCGGCGCTGAACCCGAAGCTGGTCTATTGCTCGATCTCGGGTTTTGGCCAGGAGGGCTCTTGGGCCGGCCGCAGCGCCTATGCGCCGGTGTTGCACGCGGCCAGCGGTTACGACATGGCTAACCTCGACTACCAAGAGGGCGACGTTGAGCGCCCACTGAAGAACGGCATCTTCGTGGCCGACGTGCTGGGCGGATCGCTGGCCTTCGGGGCGGTTCAGAGTGCGCTGTTCCGCGCGGCGCGCACGGGAGAGGGCGACCATGTCGACCTGTCTCTGATGGATGCCATGCTGGGCATGCTGGTCTACGAATGCCAGGAGGCGCAGTTCCCGGCCGAGCGTCGCCGACCGCTCTATCGGCCCACGAAGGCGAAGGACGGTTTCCTGTTGATCGCGCCGGTGAGTCAGAACAACTTCGAGGCGCTCGCACGCTGCACCGGGCACCCGGAATGGATCACCGATGCACGCTTTGCGGTGAGCCAGGACCGCGAGCACCATTGGGGCGAACTCATGCAATTGCTCGATGACTGGGCCGCACCACAGAGCGCGGCCGCTTGCGAGGCGGCCATGAACGCCGCTGGCGTGCCGTGTTCGCGCTACTTCACCGTGCGCGAGGCCATGCAACTCCCACCGTTGCAGGAGCGGCAGGTTTTCCAGACCATCGACGACGGATCGGGGCCGTTCCAAGTGCCTAACCCTGCCTTTCGATTTGCCCGTACCGTGGCACACGCCCGCAACAGCGTGCCCCCGCTGGGTGGCGATGGTCCGGCGTTGCTCGGCAGCCTGCTGGGCCTGACCGAGGAGCGCATCGCCGCATTGCGGGAGAGCCGCACGCTGCACGTGCACGGCTGAGCCAGGTGTTTGTTCATACAAAAAGGAGACATCGACATGATGAGCAAGTTGAAGTGCCTTGCGAAGGCACTGGGGACTGCGCTGCTGGCCGCTGGGGCGATGGCGCTGCCGCAGGCTGGCATTGCCCAATCGGACTTCCCGAATAAGCCGATCACCATCGTCGTTCCTTACCCGCCGGGCGGAACGACCGACGTGCTCGCGCGGGTGCTGCAAGAACCGCTGCAGCGCTTTCTCAAGCAGCCGGTGATCATCGAGAACAAGGCTGGGGCGTCGGCCGTGCTGGGCACCAAGTTCGTCGCGAAGGCGCCGGCCAACGGCTACACCCTGCTGTTCCCGAACAACGGGTTGGTGATCTCGCCGCAGGTGTCGAAGGACGCCGACTACGCTCCGTTGAAGGACTTTGCGCCGGTGTCGCTGGTGTCATTGCAACCGATGATCCTGGTGGTCAATCCTTCGGTGCCGGCCAAGTCAGTGCAGGAACTGATCGACTACGCCAAGGCCAACCCCGGAAAGCTCGACTTCGCCACGGCCGGACCGGCCTCGTTCGGCCACCTGGCCACCGAACTGTTCAGTCGTCGTGCCGGCATCCAGATGACGCACATCCCCTACAAGGGGCAGGCGCCGACCACGCAGGCGATCCTCACCGGAGAGTCGAAGCTGCTGCTGAGCACCAGTTCGTCGCAGATGAACGCCTTCATCAAGGACGGCAGGGTCAGGCTACTGGGCGTCAGCTCGTTGCAGCCATCGCCGCTGGCGCCCGGCGCGCCGCCGATTGCCAACACGCTGGCCGGCTTCAATCCGCAGGTGTGGTTCGGTCTCTTCGCGCCGGCAGGCACGCCGCGCGAGGTGGTGGCCAAGCTCAATGAGGCCATCGTCAAAGCGCTGGCGCTGCCCGAGGTGAAGGAGAAATTCGAAACCGCGGGTGCTGCAGCCACTGGCAGCACGCCCGAACAGTTGGGCAGCCGCATTGCCGAGGAATACGGCACCTGGACCACGGTGATCCGCGAGGCGAACATCAAGCCCGAATAGCCTGCAGTCGCCGCACCGACAAAAAAATGCCGCAGCATGCTGCGGCATTTTTTCGTTCAGTGGGATCAGACCGGCGTGAACATCGGCACGGCGTACCCGCCTTCGGCCGGCTTGAAGCTCAGCTTTACCTTGTCGCCGATGCGCAGTGCGTCGAGGTCACAGTCGACGATGTTGGTGAGCATCGTCACGCCTTCGTCGAGCGTCACGTAGGCAATGGCGTAGGCGATAGGGCCCGCACGACGCGTCACGCTCACGCTGTAGATGGTGCCCAGGCCCGACGCATCCTCCCATTCGGTGTCGCCGAGGCAGTAGGGGCACAGTGCGCGCGGATACCAGTGGATCTTGGTGCAGGCGGTGCAGCGCTTGATGCGCAACACGCCTTCCTTGGCGGCGTTCCAGTAGGGCTCTGTGGCCGCGTCGACGATTGGTGCGCCCAGCGGGCGGTCTTGGGACATCGTGGTCATATCAGCTTCTCTCCATGATCAGGGTGGCGCTGCCGTGGCGTGAGCCGAGCAAGCCGCCGGTGCCTTGGGCCAGTGCGAGCCCGCAGTTGGGCACCTGTACCTTCGGGTGCGCTTCGCCGCGCAATTGCCGCACCGCCTCGATGACCTTGGTGATGCCGCCGCGGTTGGCCGGGTGGTTGTTGCACAGCCCACCGCCGTCGGTGTTGAAAGGTAGTTTTCCGATGCCGGAGATCAGGTTGCCCTCCATCACGAACCGGCCGCCTTCCCCCTTCTTGCAGAAGCCCAGGTCTTCCAGCTGCATCAGTACGGTGATGGTGAAACTGTCGTAGATCGACGCGTACTGAATGTCGGCCGGTGCTACGCCAGCTTCGGCAAACGCGATCGGGCCCGAAACAGCCGCGCCGGAATAGGTGAGGTCGACTTGGCCGTTGGCCTGTCCCTTCACCGTTTCGCCGGCACCAAGAACGCTGATCACCGGACGTTTGAGCGCGCGCGCGATCTCGGGGCGCACCACCAGCAGCGCGCCGCCGCCGTCGCTCACCACGCAGCAATCGAGTTTGTGCAGCGGGTCGGAAATCATCGGAGAAGCCAGTACTTCCTCGACCGTGACCGGGTCGCGCAGCATCGCGTGGGGGTTGTGTTGCGCGTGTGCTGCAGCCGCCACCTTGATCCACGCAAGTTGCTCGCTGGTGGTTCCGAACTCGTGCATGTGGCGGGCCGCAGCCAGTGCGTACATGTTCACCGTGACGGGTGAGTAGGGCATTTCCCAGGCCACATCGGGTGTGGCAGCGGTCACGTTGCGAGGGCCGGTGCCCACGCTGCTGGCCTCGCTGCGCGGGCGGCCGGCCAGTGTGATCAGTGCGACGTTGCATTTGCCCGCTGCAATGGCCTGTGCCGCATGTGACACCTGGATCAGGTAAGCCGAGCCGCCGGTGTCCGTGGTGTCGACATGCCGCACGTTGAGGCCCAGGTAGTCGACCATGCTGAGTGGGCCGAGGCCCGGCGCGTCGCCCGCGCAGAAATAGCCATCCACGTCCTGCAGAGAGAGGCCGGCGTCCGCGAGAGCGCCGCGTGCGCATTCGGCATGTAGCTGCGCGACAGTCTTGTCGGGCGCCTTGCGCGTGGGGTGTTCGAAAGCGCCCGCGATGCAGGCCTGTCGTTTGATGCTCATTGATTGCTCCGTGTTCTTCCCTATGCGGGACCATGAATCGACCGATGCCGGCGGCTCGGCGTGCTTGACGCCAGCTCGGTCGCATTATTATCATTGGTTCAACCAAAGTAAATCAACACGTAAAGCGTTTGTCGATGAATCAGAATCTCTACGCGCAGTTTGAGCAGCGCTTTCCGCAGGACGACAATGCGCCCGCCATGGTGCTGCCCGGCGGGCGCCTTTATAGCTACGGGCAGCTGAAAACAGAGAGTGCTCGCTACGCCCGCCTGCTCGCGTCGCTGGGCGCGCAGCCAGGAGACCGCGTCGCCGCGCAGGTCGAAAAATCGGCTTCCGCGGTTTTCTTGTACCTGGGCGCTTTGCGCGCGGGCTGCGTCTTTGTGCCGATGAACCCCGCCTATCAGAGCGGTGAACTGGCCCACCTGCTGAGCGATGCGCGGCCCCATGTGTTCGTGGTGCGGCCCGAGGGCGCCGGGCAGGGACGAGCGCTCGCGTCCGAAGCGGGTGTGCATCATGTGCTCGAGCTGGACGACGACGGCGCAGGCGAGCTTGCGGAGGCTGCGGCCCGCCAGTTGCCGCGCGTGGCCACCGCGCAGCGCAGCGCCGACGACCTGGCAGCCATTCTCTACACATCGGGCACCACCGGACGGGCGAAGGGCGCGATGCTCACGCACCGCAATCTGGGTGTTGGCGTGAGCACGCTGCACCGGTTCTGGGGCTTCGAGCCTGGCGACGTGCTGCTGCACATCTTGCCGATCTACCACTTCCACGGACTGTTCGTTGCGCTGCATTGCGCGCTGTGGAATGGCAGCGCGATCCGTTTCGAGCCGCGCTTCGATGCGACGCGTGCGGTGGCACTGCTGTCGGCCAGCACGGTCTGCATGGGGGTGCCGACACACTATGTGCGCATGCTCGCCGAACCCGGGCTCGATGCGGCCTCTTGCACCGGCATGCGCCTGTTCGTTTCCGGCTCTGCGCCGCTGCTGCCCGATACCTTCAACGCGTTTCGCGAACGCACCGGTCACACCATCCTCGAGCGCTATGGCATGACCGAAGGCGGCATGTTCGCCTCGAATCCCTGCGAGGGAGAGCGCCGCTGCGGCACTGTGGGCGGCGCGCTGCCCGGCGTGTCGCTGCGCGTGGTGGATGCTGACGGGCAGCCGATCGCGCCCGGCATCACGGGCCAGATCCAGGTCAAAGGCGACAACGTCTTCGCCGGCTACTGGCACCTGCCCGAAAAAACCGCTGAAGAACACACGCCCGACGGCTTCTTCAAGACCGGTGACCTGGGCTGCCTGAGCGAGGACGGCTACCTCACCATTGTTGGTCGCGACAAGGACCTGATCATCTCCGGTGGACTCAACGTCTATCCGAAGGAAATCGAGGAGGTCATCGATGTGCTGCCCGGCGTGCGCGAGTCCGCTGTCATCGGGATGCCGCATCCGGATTTCGGCGAAGCGGTGGTCGCCGTCGTGGTGCGCGACACGTCGCTCGCTTGCACCGTCGTACCGCATGGTGACGATGTGGTGCTTGCGGTGAAAGCCAGGCTGGCCGCCTTCAAGGTGCCCAAGATCGTTCACTTTGTCGACGAATTGCCGCGCAACGCGATGGGCAAGGTGCAGAAGAACTTGCTGCGCGAACGCTTTGCGACTGCCCCGACGGCACGCGCGCCGACGAACACCCGAAGGAAAACACAGAATGACCCCGCATGAACTGAGCACGTGGCCGCGCAGCCTGCCACGCGAGATCGACATTCCGCCCACGAACCTGTGCGCCAACCTGCTGGTGTCGGCCACGCGCTACCCGGACCGCCCGGTGCTGGTCGACGACTTTGGCAGCCTGAGCTACACGGAGCTGGTCGAACAGGTGGAGCGCATCGCCGCCTTTTTGCAGAACGACCTTGGAGTTCAACCTGGCGATCGCGTGCTCATCTACCTGCAGAACGGGCGCGGCTGGGTCGCGGCCTATTACGCCATCTTGCGTATCAACGCCGTGGTGGTGCCCGTGAATCCGATGAACAAGCGCGAGGAGTTGCCGCACTACCTGAGCGACACCGATGCGGTGGTGGCCTTCTGTGGGGCGGACAACGTGGCGGAGATGCTGGCCGTGCCAGCCGCGCAGCAACTGCGCCGTGTGATCGTGGTGGGCAACCCCGGGCCGGCCGAGACCCAGCCCGAGCCGGTGAACGAACCAGCTCGAACTCAGGCGCGAACCATCGGCCTGCGCCGCGTGCTCGCCGCAGCCTCGGGCCATGCCACGCCGTTGGCGCACCTGCCCGACGCACTGGCGCTCATCCTCTACAGCTCGGGCTCCACCGGTGCGCCCAAGGGCTGCATGCACACGCACCGCACGCTCACGGCCAGCACGGTCATCGTGGCGCATTGGATGGGCCTGGTGCCGCATTCTGTGCAGTTGGTGGCATTGCCGTACTTCCATATCACCGGCATGCAGAACCTGCTGAACGCGCCCATCTACGGCGGCGGCACGCTGTTGCTGATGCAGCGCTGGAACCGCGAGCAGGCGGCCGAGCTGATTGCGCGGCACCGCGTGAGCCATTGGACCGCCATGCCCACGATGGTGATCGACTTTCTTGCCAGCCCGCGCCTGGCCGAATACGACCTGAGTTCGGTGCGGCGCGTCGGCGGGGGCGGCGCGGGCATGCCCGAGGCGGTGGGCGAGCGGTTGAAGGCGCTGACGGGGCTGGACTTTCTGGAAGGCTACGGCCTTTCGGAAACCGCGCATGTGTCGGGCAATCCGCCGGCCGCGTTCAAGCGCCAATGTCTGGGCGTTCCGCTGTTCAACACAGACCTGCGCATCATCGATCCCGACACGCTCGGCGAACTGCCTCCCGGCGAGGTGGGCGAGATCGTGATGGCGGGACCGCAGGTCTTTACGGGCTACTGGCGCAACGAAGAGTCCACGCGGGCGGCCACGCTGATGATGGATGGCAAGCGCTTTGTTCGCAGTGGCGATCTGGGGCGGCGCGACGAAGAGGGCTATTTTTTCATCGTCGATCGGCTCAAGCGCATGGTCAACGCCTCGGGTTTCAAGGTGTGGCCGGCGGAGGTCGAGGCGATGCTGCATGAGCACCCGGCCATCGCGGAAGCCTGTGTGATCGCCGCCATGGACCCCTATCGGGGTGAAACCGTCAAGGCCGTGGTGGTGCTGCGCGACGCGCTGGCCGGCCGGGTACGCGAGGCCGACATCATCGAATGGTCAAAGAACCGGATGGCTGCCTACAAGTACCCCCGACTGGTCGAGTTCGTGGTCGAGCTGCCGAAGTCGGCGACCGGAAAGATCGCCTGGCGCCAGCTGCAGGACAGCGAACGCGAGAAAACGTTGCGGGCCACGGCTTGATCGGCAGCGTGAAGACATTTATCATTGGTTCAACCAAATCAAATTAGGTAAACATCGCATGCAAAATATCGTCTCTCTCGAAGGCCGCACCATCGTCGTCACTGGTGCAGGGCAAGGCATCGGCAAGGCCATCGCTGAATTGGTCATCGATCTGGGCGGCAACGTGGTCGCCGTCGACCTGAACCCCGACACCCTTCGATCTGCCATGGCCGAGTTGCCGGCCGCACGAGTGCAGCAGGTGGTGGGCAGCGTGACCGATGCTGCGCTCGCAGCCAGAGCGGTAGAGGAAGCCGTGGCCCGCTTCGGCGGTGTGCACGGCCTGGTCAACAACGCGGGCATCACCCGCCCGGCCATGATCGAGAAGATGACGGCCCAGCAGTGGCAAGACGTGATCGACGTTCACCTCACAGGCACCTTTTTCTGGCTGCAGGCTGTGGGCCGCCACATGGTGGCGCGCGCCAAGAGCGGCGACACCACCGGTGGCGCAATCGTCAACATCTCGTCGGACGCCGGCCGCAAGGGCTCGATCGGGCAGGTCAACTACGCGGCCGCCAAGGCCGGCATGCTTGGCATCACCATGACGGCTGCGCGCGAATGGGGCAAGCACAACATCCGCACCAACTCCCTGTGCTTCGGCGTGGTCGAGACGCCCATGACCGAGGTGGTGCGCGGCGAAAAATTCCGTGAAGGCATGCTGGCGCAGATTCCGCTGGGCCGCTGGTCGACGCCGCAGGAGGTGGTGAAGACCGTGTGCTTCCTGATGTCCGACGCGGCCTCGTATATCACTGGCCAGCACCTGGGGGTGAATGGCGGTTTCCACATCAGCCTCTGAGCAGCGGGCCATGAAGACCCGCCTGACCGAGCTGCTCGGTATCCGCTATCCGATTGTGCAAGGCGGCATGCAGTGGGTCGGCCGCGCCGAGATGGCCGCGGCCGTATCGAACGCTGGCGGGCTGGGCATGCTCACCGCGCTCACGCAACCCACGCCAGAAGACCTGGCGAACGAGATCGACCGCTGTCGCGGCATGACGGACAAGCCTTTCGGCGTGAACGTGACGATGTTGCGCAGTGTCAATCCCCCGCCGTACGAGCGCATTTTCGCGACCATCGTCGAGAGCGGCGTGAAGATCGTCGAGACAGCCGGCAACGTGCCTGCGGAAGTGGTCAGCCTCCTCAAGCGCAACGGCATCGCCGTGCTGCACAAGTGCACCTCGGTGCGCTACGCACTGGCGGCCGAGAAGCGAGGGGTGGACGTCATCAGCATCGACGGCTTCGAGTGCGCTGGTCATCCGGGCGAGGACGACGTGCCGGGTCTTGTGTTGATCCCGGCCGCGACGCGCGCGCTGAAGATCCCGGTCATCGCCTCGGGCGGCATTGCCGATGGGCGCGGCATGGCCGCCGCGCTGGTGCTGGGCGCCGAAGGTGTGAACATGGGCACTCGCTTCGTCTGCACGCAAGAGGCTCCAGTGCACGACAACATCAAACAGGCACTGGTGAAGGCCGGAGAACGAGACACGCGCTTGATGTTTCGCAGCATGGGAAACACTGCGCGCGTGTTCGCCAATGCGGTGGCCGAACAGGTCATCGCCACCGAGCGCCGGCCCGGCGGCTGCGCATTCGAGGACGTTCGCGCGCTGGTGTCGGGCGCGAGCGGCAAGGCGGCGCTTGAATCGGGGCAAGTGGACGCTGGCCCGGTCTGGGCAGGGCAGGTGATCGGCCTGATCGGTGACGTGCCGACCTGCGCCGTGCTGCTGGAGCGGATGGTGGCCGAGTGCCGCCAGCAGCTCGCACGAGCGGCTTCCTTTTTCTAGAACGAGCGCGCGCCATGCAGGAGCTGAACATCGATGCGCTTGCGCGTTTCATCCGAGCCCACGTGGCCGACTTCACGGGGGAGCTGCAGGTCAGCCGTTTCAATGGCGGCCAGTCGAACCCGACCTTTGGCGTGCAGGCCGGAGGCGCCCGCTATGTGCTGCGCCGAAAGCCACCGGGACAACTGCTGTCGTCGGCTCATGCCGTCGATCGCGAGTATCGGGTGATGCAGGCGCTGGCCGGCACCGCCGTGCCCGTGCCGCGCGTGCATGCGCTGTGCGAGGACGACGCGGTGCTGGGCAGCAGCTTCTACCTGATGGAATGGGTCGAGGGCCGCGTCTTCGGCGATCAGACCTTGCCGGGCATTGCGCCGGTCGAACGCGCATGCATGTACACCGAGCTCAATCGCGTGATCGCTGCGCTGCACGCGGTTGACTGGCGCGACATCGGCCTGGAAGGTTTCGGCAAACCCGACAACTATCTCGAGCGACAGATCGCGCGCTGGAGCCGGCAGTACCGCGCGACGGAAACCCGCCGCATCGAGGCGATGGATCAACTCATCGACTGGCTGCCGTCGCACATTCCGCCGCAGGATGCCGCGACGTCCATCGTGCACGGCGACTTTCGTCTCGACAACGTGCTTTTTCACCCGAGCGAGCCGCGCATCGTCGCGGTGCTCGATTGGGAACTGTCGACACTGGGCGACCCGTTGGTCGACTTTGCTTACCACTGCATGACCTGGAGACTGGCGCTGGGCACGCACCGCACGCTCGCAGGCATCGATCCGGCTTCGTTGGGAATTCCGACGGAAGAGGCGCATGTGCGCGCCTACTGCGATCGCACAGGGCGTGACACGATCGCGCACTGGAACTTCTATCTCGCGTTCAACATGTTTCGCATGGCCGCTATCCAGCAGGGCGTGCAGAAGCGAGCGCTTGACGGCAATGCCGCCCACACCAAGGCGCTGCAGGCCGGGCAACGCGTCCAGGCGACGGCCGAGCTGGCACGCGAACTGATGCACGCGGTTTCGGCGGTGGCATGAGCGCACAGGCGCCTGCGGCCGCAACGTGGGCCAGCGTTGCGAACCTGCGTGACTTGGGCGGCATTGCGACCGCCTCCGGCCAGCGCATCGCGCCGGGTCGGCTGTGGCGCTCCAGCCATTTCGGCGAAGTGTCGCCGCAGGACGCGCAGGCATTGGAGGCTGTCGGATTTCGGGCCGTGATCGATCTTCGGGGAGCCCATGAGCGCGAGACGGCGCCGTCGCGCCTGGCGCAATCTGTACGGTCGACACTGCGCGAGTTCCATCTGCCGATCGAGCCGCGTGCCATGGGCGCGTTGCGCGAACTGCGCGCTACCGGCGCGGTCGACGAACAGGCGCTGACTGCCGTCATGTCTGAGATCTATCGTCGTTTCGTGAGGCAGCACGCACCCGTTTTTTCTGCTTTCCTGCGCCTGCTGGCCGACAACATGACACCGCTGCCGCTGGTCTTTCACTGCACAGCCGGAAAAGACCGCACGGGCTGGGCTGCAGCACTGGTGCTACTTGCGCTCGGTGTGCCGCGTGACGCTGTCATTGCTGACTTCATGCAAAGCAACGGACGTTGGCGCCTGCACGGAAAAGCCTCCGACTGGGCCTTGCTGGCGTCGGTGCGGCCGGACTACCTGACGTTCGCTTTCGAAGAGATCGAGCGCGGCTGGGGCTCGATCGACATTTATCTGGCCCAGGCGTTGGGGCAAAACGAGGCGGCCCGGCGAAGTCTGTGTGCGCGCCTGCTCGTGTAGCGCGAAGCCACTTCGATTTGAAAAAGGAGACATCCATGTACATGCCCCCGCACAGCAAGCTGCGCCTCGATCCGCAGGATGAGTACACCCACGCGCCCGAAGCCGCGGGGAACTACAACGAGAGCATGTACTTCAATGCTTTCGATACCGCCAGCGGCATCGGCACGTGGATGCGGCTGGGGAACCGGCCGAATGAAGGCCATGCGGAGATGACCTGCTGTGTCTACTTGCCCGACGGACGCGTCGGCTTCATGTACGGCCGCCCGACCATCACTCACAACGAGGCGATGGACGCCGGCGGCCTGCGCTTTGAGGTGATCGAACCCTTCAAGCGCCTGCGTGTCACTTATGAGGGCGAGCTGCTGATCATGGACGATCCGCACGCCATGGCCGACCCGAGCAGCGCGTTCAAGCGCTATCCCAAGCGGCCCGCGACCATCGCGCTCGACTACGAAGGTATCTCGCCGATGCATGGCGGTGAAATCGTCGCGCTCGACGGAAGCCGGCTCGAGGTCGACCCAGAGCATTCGGTCTACCGTGGCCACACCGAGCAGAACATGGCGGTGCGCGGTCACGTCACGGTGGACGGCGAGCGCTATCCCCTCGACGGCTTCGGCTACCGCGACAAGTCGTGGGGGCCCCGCCACTGGCACAGCTTCTATTGGTACAAGTGGTTGCCCGTCACTTTCGGCCGCGACTTCGGTGTGCTGCTTTCGGTCAAGGGGCAGCGCGGCGGTCGGCCCAACAACGTGAGTGGCAACGTGCTGCGCAACGGCCGCTACGAACCCGTGATCGAAGGGCGCATCGCCACTGTCTACGACGACCAGTTCTACCCCGTGCGTTTCACCGCGCAGGTACGCACCGCGGAGCGCAGCTATACGCTCGAAGGCGAGGTCGGTGCGATGGTGCCGCTGCGCCACAGGAGTGCGAGTGGTGAGTCCGGCGCCTATACGCGCATCACCGAAGGCATCACCACCTATCGATGCGAGGGGCATACGGCCCTGAGCATGTCGGAGTATTGCGACGTGATGGTCAACGGAACGCCCATCTCGGTGCTCGAGGAGCCTGCAGCATGAAGACACTGACCTACGCTGTCGAGGACGGCATCGCCACGCTGACGCTGAACCGCCCCGAGTCGAAGAACGCGCTCAGTCCGGCCATGGCCGATGAACTCGGCGAACTGCTCGCTCGCATCCGCACCGACGAAGCGGTGCGCGTACTCGTCGTCACTGGCGCGGGCGACGCCTTTTGTGCCGGCGGCGACGTCAAGGCGATGGGCGAGGGCGGGCCGCGAACGCCTGAACAGCGGCGTGCAGGGATGGCGCGCTACACGCGCATCTGCACCGAGTTGCTGGCGTTCGACCGGCCGGTGATTGCTGCGGTCGATGGTGTGGCCTTCGGCGCTGGCTTCAGCATCGCGCTGATGTGCGACATCGTGCTGTTGAGCGACCGTGCGCGGCTGTGCATGGTGTTCCAGCGCATCGGTTTGATCCCGGATATGGGTGCCTACTACACGCTGCCGCGCGTGGTGGGCCTGCAGCGCGCGAAAGAACTGATTTTTTCTGCGCGCGAGATCGATGCGGCCGAGGCGAAGCGCCTGGGCATTGCGATGGAGGTGCTGGCCGCGCACGACCTGATGCCGCGCGCCCGCGCCATTGCGCAGAGCTTTGCCGGGGCGTCGCCGGTGGCAATGAGCATTTCCAAGCGGGCGTTGCAAAGCTCGCTCGGCAGCGACCTGCAGACCATTCTCGAGATCGAATCGGCCGGCCAAGCCCTGGCTTCAAACAGCGACTACGCCAAGGAAGCGGTGCGCCGCTTCGCCGCGCGTGAGCCGGCCCAGTTTCGTTGGCCGGCGGCTTCCGCTGATTGACGTCCCGCAACCTACCCCTTCCCAAAGAGAAAGCAGAAAAGATGCTCGACTACCGAAAGGCACGCGACTGGCAATCCGGCGACGTGCACCACGCCTACACCCCCAAAGACACCATGCTCTACGCCCTTGGCCTGGGTTTGGGAGCGGACCCGCTCGACGAGAAGCAGTTGCGCTACGTGTATGAAAAGGAACTCGTGGCGCTGCCCACCATGGCCGCTGTTCTGGCCTCGCCTGGTTTCTGGATGCGGGATCGCAAGGAGATCGGCATCGACTTCATGAAGCTGGTACACGGAGAGCAGGCGGTGCGGCTGCATGCGCCGCTGCCGCCGTCGGGTACGGTGATCGGCCGGACGCGCGTGACGCGGGTGGTCGACAAGGGCGAAGGCAAGGGCGCGATCCTGCATGTGGAAAAGGAACTCTTCGGTGGCGACCAGAAACCGCTGGCCACGGTCGAAAGCGTCTACTTCCTGCGCGGCGACGGCGGATTTTCAAAAGATGATGGGCAAGCCGATGAGGCCGCGCCCGCCGCCGCGTCCATGCCTGAATCTGCACCCGAACTCGTACTCGACCTGCCGACGCGCGCTGATCAGGCCTTGCTGTATCGCCTGTCGGGTGACATCAATCCGCTGCACGCAGAACCCGCATTCGCCGCCAAGGTCGGATTTCCTCGTCCCATACTGCACGGGCTCGCGACATGGGGCATTGCCGGGCGCGGGTTGATCGCGGCGTATGCGGACTTTGACGCGACGCGGCTGTCGACCATGCGCGCCCGACTGTCGGCACCGGTGTATCCCGGCGAAACCATCCGTCTCGAGGGCTGGCGGGACGGCGACGAGATCGCTTTCCGTGCGCGCGTGGTGGAGCGTGACGTGCTCGTGTTGACCAACGGCCGCGCTGCGTTGCGATGAGGGCCTGGCGGGTCGAGGCACTCAGCGATCCGGGGCAGATGCGGCTGCGCGAACTGCCGATGCCCGTGCCGGCGGATGACCAGTGCCTGGTCAAGGTGGAGGCCGCGGGCCTCAACTTTTTGGACACGCTCGTTGTCAAGGGCCAGTACCAGACCAAGCCCGCGCTTCCGTTCACGCCGGGAGTGGAGGTTGTCGGCACCATCGCAGAAGGCGAGGGTGCGGGTACGCGCGTGGCCTGCGCCACGACGGCCGGAACGTTCGGTGGCTTCGCGGAGTACGCGCTGGTGTCGCGCGCCGAGGCAATGCCGATCGCGGTTGCCGTGCCGCCTGGTGCCGCTCTGGCGCTGCGAGGCAACTATCCGACCTCGCTCTACGCCCTGCGCCACGCCGGGCGGCTACAGGCCGGCGAAACACTGCTGGTGCATGCCGGCGCCGGCGGCGTTGGAAGCGCGGCGGTGCAACTGGGCAAGCTGCTGGGCGCGCGCGTGATCGCAACTGCAGGCAGCGCTTCGAAGCGCGCTGCCTGTCTGGCGCTGGGAGCGGACGCGGCCGTCGATTACACCAACCCTCAATGGGTCGACGAAGTGCGCAAGCTCGCACCCCACGGTGTCGATGTGGTCTACGACCCGGTCGGCGGCGAGATCGGTGCGCAAAGCGTGCGCTGCCTGGCCTTCGGGGCGCGACTGCTGGTGGTCGGCTTTGCGGGCGGCACGTTGACGCAGTTGCCAGCCAACCGTCTCTTGCTGGCTAACGCCTCGGCCGTCGGTGTGCTGTGGGGCGAGGTGCGAGAGCGCGACCCCGGCCTGGTCCGCCAGTTGGGCGACGAGATCCAGGGCTTGTACCTGCAAGGACTCTTGCGCCCGCTCGAGGCTTCGGTGTTCGACTTCGACGATGCGCCCGCCGCGCTCGCGGCTCTGGAGCGACGTCAGACCTCGGGAAAGGCGATTCTGTTGCTGCAACGTTGAGGCGTGCATTTCGGACGCAGTGCAGTCATAATCAATGGTTCTACCAAAGGAGATATCATGGATTTTGATTTGCCCCCCGAAGCAGAAGAGATGCGCGTCGCCACGCGCGACGCCGTCGACGCTTTGCTGAAGCTGGAAACGCGCTACCAGGAGACCGGCGAAGTGCCGGAGCAGGTGGAAACCACCCTGCGCGAGATGGGCTTCTATGGCATGTCCATCCCCGAGGCATACGGCGGCATGCCAGTCGACCACCTGACCAGCGTGGCGGTGCAGCTTGAGCTGGCCCGCCTGCCTCCACAGTTCTGGCCCTTTGTGCGCTCCGCGCTTGGCCCGGGCGTGCATATCGTGGTGGACCATGGCAGCGAAGCGATCAAGAGAAAGTGGCTGCCCGAGATCGCCTCTGGCCGTTCGCGCAATTGCATCGCGATCACCGAGCCGCATGCGGGCTCTGATGCCGCAAAGATGACGACCACCGCTCGGCGCGATGGCGACCACTACGTGCTCGACGGCGTGAAGACTTTCATCTCGAACGCCAATCACGCCCATTCGATCACCGTGCTGGCTTCGACCGACCGCGCGGCTGGCAAGAAAGGCATCTCGGCTTTCCTGCTCGACACCACCACGCCGGGTTTCCAGGTGACACGCACGATGCCCACGATGGGCTGGATGGACGACAGCTTGTGCGAAATCTCGTTCACCAACTGCCGCATCCCGGTGGAGAACTTGCTGGGCGAGGAAGGGCGCGGCCTCTCGTATGCGATGTCGGGCCTGAACGAAGGTCGCTTGAACGTCGGCTGCCAGGCGCTCGGCCCCGCGCAGATCGCGCTGGACGAAACCATCGAGCACGCCAAGACCCGCGTGACTTTCGGCCAGGCGCTCGGCGAGCACCAGGCGATCCAGCACATGATTGCCGACATGGCGATGGACCTGCATGCTGCGCGCATGGTGCTGTTCGAGGCCGTGTGGCGCGCCGCACGCGGCGAAGACGCACGCATGAAGGCCTCGATGGTGAAGGTGATCTGTACCGAAGCCGCGTGCCGTATCGCCGACAAGGCGCTGCAGATCTTCGGCGGCTCGGGCTACTGCCGCGGCACCATCGTCGAGCGGGTATACCGCGACCTGCGTGTGCTGCGAATCTACGAGGGTGCCTCGGAGATCCACCGCAACATGATCGCCAGGCAATTGCTGGCCTGATCTTGTGCCCGGCACTTTGCCGGGCATGGGCGCATCAACGCATCAGTTCCCGCGCGATCACCACGCGCTGGATCTGGTTTGTGCCTTCGAAGATCTGGTTGAGTTTGGCGTCGCGCATCATCTTCTCGACCGGGTAGTCCTTCACGTAGCCGTAGCCGCCGAACACTTGCACAGCGTCCGTCGTGACCTTCATGGCGACATCGCTCGCGAAGCACTTGGCCATGCTCGCGAACTTGGGCAGTTGGGTCCAGGCTCCGATGTCGGCGAGCCGCGCGGTTTCATACACCAGGCAGCGCGCGGCTTCGATCTGCATGGCCATGTCGGCCAGCATGAACTGGATGCCCTGGAACTCGATGATCGCCCGCTTGAACTGCTTGCGCTGCTTGGCGTAGGCCAGCGCCGCATCGAGTGCACCTTGCGCAAGGCCCACCGAGGCGGCGGCAATGGCGGGGCGGTTGAGGTCGAGCGCGCGCATGGCCGAGCGAAAACCCTTTCCTTCCTCGCCCAGACGGTTTTCCGCCGGCACGCGTACGTTGTCCAAATACACAGGCACGTTGATCGTGCCCTTCATTCCCATCTTGCGTTCGTTGCGGCCGAAAGTCAGGCCCTTGCTGTTCTTCACATCCACGATGAACGGGCTGATGTCGTCGGCGCCGCCGCGTTCGCCGGTCTTGGCGAACACGAGGATGTAGTCGGCACGGCTGCCGAACGTGCACCACTGTTTCTGGCCGTTGAGCACGTAGCTGTCCCCGTCGCGCACGGCGCGCGTGCGCATGCCGCCCACGTCGCTGCCGCAGTCGGGCTCGGAGATCGCGATGGCGGTCACGGTGCGCCCTTGGGCCAGCAGCGGAAGAAAGCGCTGCTTTTGGTCCTCGGTGCCGAAATGCATGATTGGCAACGCGAACATGGTGTTCATGCCGGCCATCAGCGCGCACGACTCCGACACGCGAGAGATCTCTTCCCGCGCGATGCACACCATCGTGAGGTTCGCGCCGGGGCCGCCGTATTCCTCGGGCACCCAGAGCTGCAGCAGGCCCATGTCCCCGTAGACCGGGATGAGCTCTTCGGGAAAACGGTCGTTCTCGTCAATCTCGGCGGCGATGGGCGCAACGTGGCGTTCGACCATGCGGCGCACGCTGTCGCGGAAGGCAATCTGTTCTTCGGTGAAATTCATTGAGGGCTTTCGGAGTGCATCCATTTGGGGTTGTTGATGGCCAGCGCTTCACCCAGATCGGCACGCAACTGCGAGGCCAGACCCGGAGAGTCGATGGGAATTTGTCCGGTGCGAATGGCATCGGCCAGCGCGACGCTCTCGACCGCTGTCGCCGTCTGGTCCTGCAGTCCACCGAGGCGCATTTCGCGTTCGACGGTGCGCAGCACGTTCACCGTCACGCGCGTCTGGAACCGGTGATAGCCTTCCAGCGTGGGAAGCAGTTCGTCCTCAAGGTAGCGGGCGGCCGCCTGCAGCAGGGTGCTGGCGGGGGGGACGGAGTTCGGCATGCGGGTCAGTTCTCGATGAGTTGGAAGAAGTCCCACAGCGGCTCTTCCATGCGACGGCCGACCGCGCACAGCTCCACGCTCGCAGGGCTGCCGTCGGCACGCGCCGAGAGCCCTCGCCGCACGCAGCCGATGGCCCACTTGAGGTTGGAGAAAGCCTCCCAGAAGCGCACGCGCTGCGGGTCCACCGGCGTGCCGCTGGCACGCTCGTAGGCGGCGTACAGATCGTCGCGCGCACCGAAGCCACCGGCTTGGCCCACGCCACCGAAACGCCAGGTTCGCATGCACAGCACGCCGAGGTCTTGCATCGGGTCACCAACACGGGAAATTTCCCAGTCGAGCACGCAGCGGATGCCGTCAGGGCCGACGATCAGGTTTCCAGTGCGGAAGTCGGAATGCACGAGTGCGTCACGCCAGTGTGTGGGCAGATTCTTTTGCACCCACTGCACCGCGTACTCCAGCGCAGGGTGGCGAAAACCGGTGCGCGACAGCAGGTCGCTGTACACATCAAGCTCCTGGGCTGGCGAGAGCCGCTTCAGGAAAGGCAGGTCGGCGACCGGCATCGCATGGATTGCCGCGAGGATGGCACCGGCCTGCGCGGCCATCACGCCGCGCGCGCCGGCATAGGCCGGGTCGGCCACGAGCTTGCGGCCCAAAGTCTCGCCCTCGATGCGCTCGGTGACGTAGCCACGCTCAAGTTCGTCGTGCACGTCGAGGATGGCGAGCACCGTGGGCGCGGGAACGCCGTGCGCGCGGGCCGCGATCATTACCTGCGCGTCTTCGACGGCGTTGAGCTTCGGCGCGGCGAGGCGGGCGGATGCGGGCGACGCATGAGGCTCAGGCGTCTGCTGCAGGATCATGGGGCGTCGCCCGTCAGTGGTCAGCAGGTCGAAGGACCAGGTCGTCTTGGTTGCGCCGCCGGTGAGCCGACGCAGGTCGTCGACGCGACCTTGCAGGCCTGCATGGCGCTGCATGGCGTTGGCAAGCCGGTGCTCGATGTCGTGTGCAGCGTTCACGTCAGATCTTCCGGCCCGCGGCCTGCCAGAACGGGTCGCGCAGCCTGCGCTTGAAGATCTTTCCGCTGTCTTCGCGCGGCAGCGCGGCATGAAAGTCGAAGCGGCGCGGCACTTTGTACTTCGCAATGCGGGCTTCCAGAAAAGTGCGCAACCCGGCCGCGTCGGGCGTGGTTCCGGGCATCGGCTCGATCGCTGCAGCGAGCGACTCGCCCATCTCCTCGTCGGGAATGCCGAACACGGCGCAATCGCGCACCTGGGGGCACTGCAGCAGCGCGGCTTCGATCTCGGCCGGATAGATGTTGACGCCGGCCGAAATCACCATGTCGGAGCGGCGGTCGCACAGGTAGAGGTGATCGTCTTTCACATAGCCGACGTCGCCGCAGCTGATGAGGCCGTCGCGTTCCACCTCTTTGCGCTTCTCGGGATGGTTGTGATACGTGAAGTCGGCATAGGCGGGCACGCGCACGAAGATCTCGCCGATCTCGCCGGGCGCCACCGGCTGACCGTCTTCCCCGTAGAGCACCATGCGCGCATCGGGTGTGAGGCGGCCCACGCTGCCCGGGAACGCCAGCCAGTCTTCGGGTGTGCTGAGCGTGGCGGTGCCGACTTCGGTGCCGCCGTAGGTTTCGTAGACCACCGGCCCCCACCACGCCATCAGCTCGCGCTTGGTTTCGGGGGAGCAGGGGGCGCCGGTGTGTGTCACCCATTTCAAGGAACTCAGGTTGTATCGCCTGCGCACTTCTTCGGGCAGCTTGAGCATGCGCACGAACATCGTAGGCACCGCCACCATGTGGCTGATGCGGTGCTGCTCGATGGCCGCGAGCGCAGCCTCGGCGTCGAACCGGGTCTGCATCACCAGCACATCGCAGATCGACAGGGCCTGGCGCGCATAGGCGTTGGGCGAGGAGTGGTACAGCGGCCCGCCGATCAATGCGCGCACGCCCGGCTGCAGGCCGTAGACGCTGCGCAGCAGCTTCACATAGGCGGCCGCCTGTTCCGGCGTGGCCGCGTTGCGCTTCACGCCCTTGGCCCGCCCGGTGGTGCCCGAGGTGTAGATCATGGTCGCACGGCTGCGGCGCGGCGGACCGTCCCATGGGGTGAAGGCCTCGAGCCAGGCGTTCCATTCGGTCGCCTCGGCAGGCACAGACGTAGCGACGTCCGTCAGCGAGAAGGCGCGCACCGCCTCGGGCGGCGTCGGTACGGTGAGGACGACGGTGCCGGGGGGAATCTGATCGCGGATCGGCGCAAGCAGATCGGCGTGCGCAACCAACACCTTGGGCTGGACGTCGTTCACGATGTAGAGCACTTCCTCGGGCCTGCCATGCCAGTTGATCGGCACCGCATAGGCGCCGAGTGCGACGGCGGCCTGCTGTGCTTCGAAGAAGGCGAAGTCGTTGCGCAGCAGCAATGCGATGGCGTCGCCTTCGCGCACGCCTGCCGCATCGAAGCCGCGCGCCGCACGCAGGGCGCGCTGCATCAGCGAGGCCTGCGTCACGCAGCGTTGGTCGAGGATCACCTGGCTCATTTCGTTGTGTCTCCGTGGTCGGTGGCTAAAAGAATCGCCAATGTTCAATGGTTCAACATATGATAATTCTCGCCAGGCTGCGATGGCAAGGGTGCGACCCTTACGCAGGGGACGGTGAGGAAGGTTTTCGAGGCCCTGCGCACGCGGTGGGCAAACCCCCTTGACGCTGCTGCTCGATGTAAATCAGTATGAGAATGGTTCAGCCAAAAAATCATTCACATGAAATACATCAAAGCCATCCTCTGCACCTCGCTGCTGGCCGTGTGCAATGTCTCCGCTTCGGCCCAGGAGGGGGCTGTGTGGCCGGAGCGAGCGATCCGGCTGGTGCTGCCCACCGCACCCGGCGGAGCGCTCGATGCCTACACCCGGCAGATGGCCGAGCGGCTGTCGATTGGTCTCAAGCAGCCGGTGATCGTCGACAACCGGCCCGGTGCCAACGGCATGATCGCCTCCACAGCCGTGGCGCGTGCGCCCGCCGACGGCTACACCGTGCTGGTCTCGCTCAGCAGTCTGGTGCAGACGCCGCTGCTCAATGCCATGGCCAGCTACAAACTGGAGGAACTGGTGCCCGTGAGCCTCACTGCCTATCTGCCCAATGGCTTTGCGGTCGGGGCGGCGGTGCCGGCGAAGACGCTGGCCGAGTTCATCGACTACGCCAGGACCAGCAAGGCCCCGCTTTCCTACGGCTCCAGCGGCTCGGGCTCGTCGGGGCACATCATGGGCGAGACCCTCAAACGTGCCGTCAAGATCGACATGGTGCATGCGCCCTTCTAGGGCGAAGCGCCCGCCATCCTGGCGGTGATCGGCGGTGACATCACGGCCACTTTCGGCGCGCCTGGCACCCAAGCCGAGCATGCCAAGGCCGGCAAGGTGCGGCTGCTTGCGGTCGCGGCGTCGCGTCGGCTGCGTGACTTCCCGGAGGTGTCGACCTTCACCGAGCTGGGCTACCCCGACGTCGACCTGCCGGGCTGGAGCGGTGTGCTCATGCCTGCCGGCACGCCGAAGGCCATCGTCGAGCGCTTCGCTGCAGAGTGGGTGCGGGTGGTGAAGCTGCCCGAGATCTCGAACCGCATCTACGGCTTTGGTTTCGAGCCAGTAGGGTCGACGCCCGACGTATTTCAGCGATTCATCCGGGCCGAGAACGACAAGTGGGGCGCCGCCATCAAGGGCTCGTCGATCACGCTGGAGTGAGTGGATCGACGGCGGGACCTGGCGCTGCGTCACGGGTCATCGCTGAGCCTCCCCCTCAGCCAAAGGCGCAATTCGGCCACTCGATCTGCTCGACTGCGCCATTGGCACCGAGATGCAGCGGTTGGAGACTGGCGCCATGACTGCACTCCCCAGCATCAAGGTACTAGCCAACGCACCTGCGTACCGGCCCGGCGCAGCGACGAGGTCTTGGAAGAAGGTCGCACGATGACTTTGCCAGCCTCCATCGCGCGGCGCCTGCGGCTGCCGCTGATTGCTGCCCCCATGCTCAAGGTGTCGGGGCCGGAACTCGTGATTGCAGCTTGCCGCAGCGGCGTGATCGGCGCTTTCCCGACCGCGAACGCGCAGGGCGAAGGCACGCTCGATGTCTGGTTGACACAGATCATGAGCGCGCTCGGCGCTACGCCGGGGCAGGTCAGAGAAGCTGCACCGTGCTGCCCCAACCTCATCGTCCACCGTTCGCCCGAGGCGTTGGCGCGCGACATCGAATGCATCGTGCGTCATCGGGTGGAAATGGTGATCACGAGCGTTGGCTCGCCCGCACCAGTGATCGAACCTCTGCATGCGGCCGGCTGCCTGGTGTTCGCTGACGTTGGCAGCCTGCTGCACGCGCGAAAGGCGATCGCGGCCGGGGCTGACGGGCTGGTGCTGTTGACGGCCGGCGCGGGGGGGCAGACCGGCTGGCTCAACGGCTTTGCTTTCGTGCGCGCGGTCCGCGCTTTCTACGACGGACCGCTCGTGTTGGCCGGCGGCATCGCCGATGGCACAGCGTTGTGGGCCGCCCGCGCGCTGGGTTGCGACCTCGGCTACATGGGCACCAAGTTCATCGCCACCAACGAGTCGATGGCGGCTGCGGGCTACAAGCAGATGCTGGTCGAAGCACAGCCCGACGACATCCAGCTCACACGCGCCTTCTCCGGTCTGGCCGCGAACATGCTGCGGCCCTCGATCGTCGCGGCCGGTCTGGACCCCGACGCACTCGATGAAAGCATCACACCGGCGCGTTCGCGCGAACTTTTCGGGGCGTCGCGCGAAAAATTCACGGACACCCGTGAGCGCTTCGGCCCGCAGCGCTGGCGCGATGTCTGGAGCGCGGGTCACAGCGTTGGCGGCGTGGATGCCGTGCGACCCGTGGCGCAGTTGATTGACCGTACAGAGGCCGAGTACCGCGCCGCCGCACAGTGCAGCGCTGTCCTTGCACGCCAGGCCGGTTGAGCCCGACTCGGCGTGCGGGGCCCGATTCACAACGAAGGAGACAAGCAGATGACGATTCACCGCAGACATGCGCTCGGCGCGCTGGCGGGATTGGTGGCAACCGGCATCGCACCCAGCGCCGCGTCCCAGGCCGCGTCCTATCCGAACCGGCCGATCCGGTTGGTGGTGCCCGTCACCGCCGGCAGCGTGCTCGACGTGATCGCACGGGAGTACGGCGAGCGACTGCACGCAGCGCTCGGCCAGCCGATCGTGGTGGACAACAAGCCCGGAGCCAACATGTCGATCGGCATCGCCAACGCCATCGCCTCGCCGGCCGACGGCCACACGCTGCTACTGACCACCACTGAGATGGTGCGCGGGCCGCTGACCTTCCCCTACATCAAGTACGACCCGTTCAAGGAGTTCGTGCCGCTTGCGCATGTGGCCTCGACCTCGATCTTCTTCGTGGTTCCGGCCAGCAGCCCGGCGCGCACGTTGCAGGAGTTCGTCGCGCTGTCCAGACGCGCGCCCGCACCGCTGAGCTATGGCACCATCGGTCACGGCTCCGGGCCGCATTTCTATGGGGAGCTGATCGCGGTACAGACCGGCGCGCGGCTCGCCGACGTGCCGTACAAAGGCGAGGTGCCGTTGCTGCCCGACCTGCTGGGCGGCAGGCTCGATGCAGCCTTCATCTCGGGACTGCCGGCGGCCCAATACGCGAAGGAGGGGCGCATCCGCATCCTTGCAGCGGGCAGTGTGAGCCGCCGCGCCGCCAGCCTGCCGGACGTGCCCACGCTGGCCGAACTGGGTGTGGCGGGCACCGACATCGAAGGCTTCATCGGATTCTTCGTGACCAAGGGCACGCCGACGGCCGTGAGCGAGCGGCTCGCCACCGAGCTCGGCCGCATCGCCGCGCTTCCGGCAATGCGCGAGCGCATGACCACGCTCGGCTTCGAGCCGCGCTTCGGCGGCACGCGCGAATCCTTTCTGGCGACGATGCAAGGCGTGCACGACGGCTGGTCCAAGGCCAACAAGCTCGTCAGCATCAAGGTCGAGTGAGCAAGCGCTCGAAAACACCATGGCATTGAAGAATCTTCTCGTCGAGCGGCTCGAAGGCGGGGTCGCTGCACTGACGCTGAACCGCCCTGAGGTACTGAATGCGTTGTCGCGTGGGCTGCTCGAAGACCTGCACACGGCCTTCGCCGACGTGGCCGAAGATCGCAGCGTGCGGGCCGTGCTGCTCGCGGGAGCGGGCAAGGCGTTCTGTGCCGGAGCCGATCTGTCGCCTTCCGGAGCCGGCGGCGCGGACCTCCTGGGCGGGCTCATGAACCCGCTGGTGCTGGCGATCCGTCGCTGTCCGGTGCCGGTGGCGTGCGCGGTGCAGGGCGCCGTCGCGGGCGGCGGCGCGGGTCTTGCACTGGCGGCCGACGTGGTGTTGGCGGCGCGCTCGGCGTATTTCTACATTCCACAGATGAGTCGGCTTGGGCTGCTGCCGGACCTGGGATTGACCTGGTTCTTGCCGCAGCGCCTCGGCCCGGCGCGCGCCACCGCGCTCTCGCTGATGGGCGAGCGGCTGCCGGCGCCGCAAGCTGCCGAATGGGGTCTGGTCTGGCGCTGCTGCGAGGACGTGCAACTGGCGAACGAGGCGCTGGCCGTCGCACAACGCTTGGCGCAAGGCCCTGCGCACGCAGCGCCAGAAATGCGGCGTGCGTTCGACGCGGCACGCGTCAACGACCTCGCCGCGCAACTCGATCACGAAGCGCAGCGCCAGCGCGAACTCGGGACGGGCGAAGCCTTCCGTGAGGGCGTACAGGCGTTCCGTGAGAAGCGCGCGCCGCGCTTCCCCGCGTGCTGATGTCGGGGCTTGCCTGTGCGATGTCAAAAAGGTGCTCGGCGCAAAGCGCGCAGTACGGCCAATCGGGTTGTGATGTTGCGCCATTGAGCGCAGCCGGCACGGGCGAGACACTGACTGCACCATGAGCCAATCACCCTGGATGACCCCGGAGCTCGAGAGCTTCCGCGACACCGTACGCCGCTTCTATGACAAGGAACTGGTGCCCAATGAGGACCGCTGGGGCCGCCAGCAACACGTGGACCGCGAGGTGTGGCACAAGGCCGGCGCGGCGGGCTTGCTGTGCGTGGGAATCTCCGAGGCCTACGGCGGCGGCGGCGGCAACTTCATGCACGAGGCGATCCTGTTCTACGAGCAGACGCGGGCCATCGTGCCCGGCCTGGGCAATGGCGTGCACACAGGCATCGTCGCGCACTATCTGGAGAACTTCGGCACCGAAGCGCAGAAGCACGCGTGGTTGCCGCAAATGGCAAGCGGAGCGCTGGTGGGGGCGCTGGCCATCAGCGAACCCGGCGCCGGCTCTGACGTGCAGGCGATCCAGACCCGGGCGGTGCGCCAGGGGGACCACTATGTAGTGAACGGCGCCAAGACGTTCATCAGTAACGGTCAGTTGGCCGACCTGGTGTGCGTGGTGGTGAAGACCGATCCTGCCGCTGGCTCGCGTGGCATCTCCCTGCTGATGGTGGAAACCGCGAAGGTCGAGGGCTTTCGCCGCGGCCGTGTGCTCGAGAAGATCGGCATGCACGCGCAGGACACCTCCGAACTGTTCTTCGACGATATGCGCGTGCCCTGCGCCAACCTGCTGGGGCCGGAAGAGGGACATGGATTTCGCCAGCTGATGAAGGAGCTGCCGCGCGAACGCGTGGTGACTGCGATGAGCGCGCAGGGCTCCATGGACCGCGCCATCGCAGAAACGCTGGCCTATGCACGCGAGCGCAAGCTGTTTGGCGACACGTTGTTCGATCTCCAGAACACCCGTTTCAAGCTGGCCGAATGCCAAACCAAGGCCGCTGTGTCGCGCGCTTTCATCGACCGGTGCATCGACCAGCTCGCACGAGGCGAGCTCGACGCCACCACTGCCGCAATGGCCAAATGGTGGTGCACACAGACCTGCGGCGAGATCGTCGACGAATGCCTGCAACTGCACGGCGGGTATGGCTACATGACCGAATACCCGATCGCGCGGATCTACCAGAACGTGCGCATTGGCCGCATCCTGGCGGGCAGCAACGAGGTGATGAAGGAACTCGTGGCGCGTGACATGAAGCGCGCCTCGGACTGAGAGCCGCATGCGTCCACACAACATGAACGACGCATTCCGGGAGCAGGTGCTCGCCGGCAAGGTGGCGGTGGTGGCTGGTGCCTCCAGCGGAATCAACCTGGGCATTGCGCAGCATCTGTGCCGGGCCGGCGCCAAAGTTGCCATATTGAGCCGCAGTCCAGAGCGCATCGAAGCAGCCGCACGCTCGGTGTCGCATGACCCGGCGCGTGCCGCCGGCTTCGCGGCCGACGTGCGTGACTACGACGCGGTGGCGGCGTTTTTCGCCGAGGTCGCCTCGCGTTTCGGCGCCATCGACATCGTGGTCTCGGGGGCGGCGGGTAACTTTCATGCGCCGGCAGCGCAGCTCTCGTCCAACGGTTTTCGCACGGTGATCGAGATCGACCTGATCGGCACCTTCAACGTGCTGCGCGCAAGCTTCGATCACCTTCGGCGGCCGGGTGCCTCGCTGATGTCGATCACGGCGCCCGGCGGCACCCATCCCTCGATGTTCCAAGCCCATGCCAATTCGGCCAAGGCCGGTATCAACATGCTCACCAAATGCCTGGCCATGGAGTGGGGCCCGGCCGGCGTGCGGGTGAATGCGATCTCGCCGGGGCCAATTGCAGGCACGGAGGGCATGGCACGCCTGGCAGCCACGCCCGAGCGAGAGGCGCTGCTCAAGGGCCGGCTCGCGTTGCGCGACTACGGAACCAAGCGCGACATCGCCGATGTGGCGCTGTTTCTGTGCAGCGACAACGCCCGCTACATCACCGGCACGGTGGTTGAATGCGACGGCGGAAGTGCGCTCGGCGACGCTTCGGCCGACGCGCTGGCGCCGTCCGAGCGCCGAGCGCAGGCAAGTCCGGATTGACACTGTTGTGGCAGCATTAGTAGCATTGGATCAACCATTAAAAAGAGTGCTGCACCTGGTGCGCACTCCAGGAGACTCCATGCCGTCAGCCGCAACTTCCGCATCCCTGCGGCCTCTGTTCGAACAGGCCTCGCACGACGAGGCGGCCGTGCGTGGCTTGCACCACACGATCCCGATGTGCTACGTGCTGTCCTTTCTGGGCGGTGCGCAGGATCGCGGCATGGACGTGCCCGGACTGCTGGCGCGGCACGGCATCTCGCCCGCGATGATCGATTCACCGCTTTCGCGCGTCTCGGTGGCCCAGTTCGCCGCGCTGCTCAAGCACCTGCGCTGGCGCATGCGCGACGAACTGCTTGGCTTCGGTGGCCGGCCGGTGAAGCTCGGCACCTTCGTGCTCGCGGCCCGCCAGATGTCGCGCTGCGCCACGCTCGGCGATGCCCTGCGCGTGGGCTTGGGCATCTACCGCCTGGTCATCGACGAGTTCAGCGCGCACCTTCGCATGGAGGGTGGGCTGGCGCGCGTGGTCATTGCGGAAAGCACCGCGGGTCGGCGGCCAGGATTCATTCAGTCGGCGTTTCTCTATTGGGTGCTGGGTGTCGCCTCTTGGCTGGTGCAGCAACGCATTGCGCTGCGCGACGCTGCGCTCAGTCGCGACCTGCCTTCGCAGTCCTACCGCGAGAGCGGGCATCTGTTCAACGTGCCGATGCGCTTCGGCGCGCCCACCAGCAGCATCGCCTTCGATGCGCGCTGGCTGGGAGAGCCGGTGGTGGCCGGCCCGCGGCACCTGCAGGCACTGGAGCAGCAGTTGCCGGGCGCGTTGCTGGTGCGTTTTCGCGACCAGTCGAGCCTGACCGAGCGGGTGCGGCTGCGCCTGCAGCATCAACTTGCGGCGGGCTTGCCCTCGCTGGAGCAGACTGCCTGGCACCTGAAGATGACGCCGCACTCGCTGCGCCGCCGATTGGCCGAGCACGGCACCAGTTTTCAGGGCATCAAGAATGCGCTGCGCCGCGATGCGGCCATCGATCTGCTCACGCGTTCCAGCCTCCCGCTTGGCGACATCGCGCAGCAGTTGGCGTTCTCGGAGCCCAGCACTTTCCACCGCAGCTTCAAGCTGTGGACCGGCGTGGCGCCGGGCGAGTACCGGCGCACGCACGGCACGGGGCAGCCCGCGTGCGAGTCCGAATGAGTTCCATCGTTTTCGATCCGTCCATAGAGAACCGGCTCCCGCGCCGGCAAGGAGACATTGCATGAATATCACCCGAAACTGCGCGCGCGCTCGGACGTCGATCGGCCAGCCATGACCCATCCGTCGATCATTGCCCGAACCCACCCCGACAAAACGGCTGTCCTCATGGCGGGCTCGGGCGAACGGCTCAGCTACGCCGAGCTCGAGGTCCGCTCGAACCAGGGGGCGCACCTGCTGCGGACCCTGGGCCTGAAGGCCGGCGACCATGTGGCGGTGATGCTGGAGAACCACGTGCGCTTCTTCGAGGTGTACTGGGCTGCCCAGCGCGCGGGGCTCTACTTCACGCCGGTGAGCACGCACCTGACGGCTGCGGAGGCGGCCTACATCGTCAACGATTGCGGTGCGCGCCTGGTGGTGTCTTCTCAGGCAGTGGCCGACAAGGCGCGCGACCTGCCGGCGCTGTGTGCTGGGGTCGAGCACTTCCTCAGCGTGCACGGTGCCGTGGAGGGCTACGCTTCGTGGGAGGAGGGCGCGGCGCCGTACCCCGGAACGCCCATTGCTGATGAGGTCGGCGGCCACAACATGATGTATTCGTCGGGAACCACCGGCCAGCCGAAGGGCATCAAGGTGCCGTTCGCGAACAACCCGATCGACGCGATGGTGCCGATCATGCAGGTGTTCTCGCGCAGTTTCGGCTACGACGCGGACACGGTTTACCTCTCGCCGGCGCCGCTCTATCACTCGGCGCCGCTAGGATTTTGCGCAACGGTGCAGCGACTCGGTGGCACGGTGGTCGTGATGGAGAAGTTCGAGCCCGAGGCCTTTCTTGCACAGATTCCGCAGCACCGCATCACGCACACGCAGGTGGTGCCGACCATGTTCGTGCGGCTGCTGAAGTTGCCGCAGGAGGTGCGCGCGCGGTACGACGTGTCGTCGCTCGTGTGTGCGCTGCACGCAGCGGCACCTTGCCCGGTGGAAGTGAAGGAGCAGATGATCGACTGGTGGGGCCCTTGCATCTACGAGCAGTACAGCGGCTCGGAAGGCATCGGCTGCACCATGATCTCCGCGCACGAATGGCTGGCGCACAAGGGCTCGGTGGGCCGCGCATTGATGGGCGAGGTGCGCATCGTCGGCGAAGACGGCAGCGTTCGGCCGGCCGGCGAGGCGGGCGCGATCTATTTCGCCAACAGCCGCCGCTTCGTCTATCACAACGACCCCGGAAAGACGGCAGACGCCTTCAATGATCAGGGCTGGTCGACGCTGGGTGACGTGGGCTACCTCGACCCCGAGGGCTACCTCTACCTGACCGACCGGAAGGCCTACATGATCATCTCTGGCGGGGTCAACATCTATCCGCAGGAAGCCGAGAACGCGCTCGCGTTGCATCCCGACGTGATTGACGTGGCGGTGTTCGGCGTGCCGAACGCGGAGTTTGGCGAAGAGGTCAAGGCGGTGGTGCAACCGGTCGACTTTGCCCGTGCCGGGCCGGCGCTGGAGGCCGCACTGATCGCCTACTGCCGCGAGCGGCTCACATCGATCAAGTGCCCGCGCAGCATCGACTTCGAGGCGCAACTGCCGCGCCAGGACAACGGAAAGCTCTACAAGCGCCTGCTGCGCGACCGCTACTGGGCCGGACACGCAGGCCGCGTGATCTGAGACTTCCACTCACCCGGAGACTTCCATGACTCACGACATGGCGTTTGACTTCGCCGGAAAAACCGCGCTCGTCGTCGGCGGCACCAGCGGCATCGGCAACGGCATTGCCCAGGCCTTTCGCGCCGCGGGTGCGGCGGTGCACGTATGGGGTACGCGCGCCACGCCCGGTGACTACAGCGCAGACGAGGGCAGCGATCTGAAGGGTCTGCATTTCTCGCGCGTCGACGTCTCGGACGCGGCCGCCATCCAGGCCTTCGTGCCGCCGTTCGACCGGCTCGATGTGCTGGTGCTCGCGCAGGGCGCGGTCGAGTACCGGCGCGCCGAATTCGAGGACACAACCTTTCGCCGCGTGGTCGATGTCAACCTCAACAGCGTGATGTCTTGCGCGAGCCTGTTCCACCCACTGCTGAAGGCGGCCGGCGGGGTGGTGATCGTCGTCAGCTCCATCTCGGCCTACCGCGCCGCGCTCGGCACGCCCGCATATGCGGCGTCGAAAGCCGCAGCCTTGTCGCTCACACGCTCGCTCGGCGCGGCCTGGGCCACCGACGGCATCCGCGTGAACGGCATCGCGCCGGGACTCGTCGCCACCAAGATGACCCGGGTCACGACCGACAACCCGCAGCGCCTGGAGGCCACGATCGCGCGCATTCCGGCCGGACGCATCGGCACGCCCGGCGACATGGCGGGCGTGGCGCTATTTCTTGCATCGCCGCTTGCGCAGTACGTGATCGGCCACACCATTCCCGTCGACGGCGGGCTCAGCGCCTGAGGGTGCTGCACAACTTCAGGAGCAAGTACATGAGCTGGGGATTCGAAACCGATGAAGCGTTCCAGAAGGAACTCGACTGGATAGACGACTTCGTGCGCACCGAGGTGGAGCCGCTGGACCTGCTGCTGGACAGCCCCTACAACGTGGCCGACCCGGCCCGCAACCGCCTCGTGAGGCCGCTGCAGCAGAAAGTGCGCGATCGCAAGCTGTGGGCCTGCCACCTTGGCCCTGAACTGGGCGGGCAGGGCTACGGGCAGGTGAAGCTGGCGTTGATGAACGAGATCCTGGGACGCTCGGGTTTCGCACCCACTGTGTTCGGCTGTCAGGCGCCGGACTCGGGCAATGCCGAAATCCTCGCGCACTACGGCACCGAGGCGCAGAAGCAGCGCTACCTGCTTCCGCTGCTGGCCAACGAGATCGTCTCTTGCTTCGCCATGACCGAGCCGCAGGGCGGCTCGGATCCCCAGATATTCACCACACGCGCCGAGCGTGACGGCGACGACTGGCTTATCAGCGGACAGAAGTGGTTTGCGTCGAACGCCAACTACGCCTCGTTCTTCATCACGATGGCGGTGACCGACCCGGACGTGTCGGCGTACAAGGGCATGTCGATGTTCATCGTGCCGGCCGACACGCCCGGCCTCACGATCGTGCGCGATGTGCATCTGGCCGGACGCAAGGCGCACGGCCACGGTCATGGCTACCTGAACTTCGACCGCCTCCGCGTGCCGGCCGACCACATGCTGGGCGGCCCGGGGCAGGCGTTCGCGGTGGCGCAGACGCGCCTGGGCGGCGGACGCATCCATCATGCGATGCGTACCATCGGTGAGGCGCGCAAGGCCTTCGACATGCTGTGCGAGCGTGCCGTGTCGCGCCGCACCCAGGGCGGCAGGCTGGCCGACAAGCAACTGGTGCAGGCGATGGTGGCCGACTCGTGGATCGAACTGGAGCAGTTCCGCCTGCTGGTGCTGCGCACGGCCTGGCTGATCGACACGCACAACGACTATCAACTGGTGCGCAAGGACATCTCTGCCGTGAAGGCGGCCATGCCGAAGGTGCTGCACGACATCGTGGCGCGGGCGATCCAGGTCCATGGTTCGCTCGGTCTCACCGACGAGATGCCGCTTGTCGAGCAGATGGTGTCCTCCCTCATCATGGGCCTGGCCGACGGGCCGACGGAGGTGCACAAGATCACGCTCGCACGCGAGCTTCTCAAGCAGGTGACGCCCTCGGCCGAGCTGTTCCCGAGCTACCACCTGCCGCGTGCGCGCGAGCGCGCAATGGCTATGTACGGCGCGGCGCTCGAAGGCGCCGACGGGCTTTGACCGCGATGCCGGTGAGCACCGAAGCGAGCCAGCAGGCGTGGCAGGACCTGGTCGATCCGGCGGCCCTCGCCGCGTGGATGGACACGCAGGGGCTGGGCGGAAGCGGCATTGAAGAGGCCACCTTGCTGGCAGGCGGCACCCAGAACATCTTGCTGAAGTTCGATCGCGGCGCGCGCAGTTTCGTGCTGCGCCGCCCGTCGCGCCACCTGCGGGCCAACAGCAACGAGACCATGGGGCGCGAGGCCCGCGTACTGGCGGCGCTCGCGGGCAGCGCGGTGCCACATCCGGCGCTGATCGTAGCCTGTGCCGACACGGCGGTGATCGGCGCGGCCTTCTACCTGATGGAGCCTGTGGACGGCTTCAACGCGGCCGACACCGGCCTGCCGGCGCTGCATGCGTCGGACCCGTCGGTGCGCAAGCGCATGGGCTTCGCGATGGTCGATGCCATCGCCGCGCTCTCGGAGGTCGACGTGGCGGCCGTCGGCTTGTCCGACTTCGGCCGCGCCGAGGGCTTTCTGGAGCGGCAGGTGCCGCGTTGGCGCAAGCAGCTCGAGGGTTATGCGGCCTGTGAAGGCTGGCCCGGCCCGCAGTCCCTGCCCGAGGTGCGGCAGGTGGGCGACTGGCTCGAGGCCAACCGGCCGGCCACCTTTATGCCCGGCCTGCTGCACGGCGATTTTCACATCGCCAACGTGATGTTTCGCCACGACGGCCCCGAGCTCGCGGCCGTGGTCGACTGGGAGCTTGCGACCGTGGGCGATCCGCTGCTCGACCTTGGCTGGCTGCTGGCGACCTGGCCGCGCCCCGACGGCTCTCACCACACGCCGAACCGGGTGCAGCCGTGGAGTGGCTTCCCGCTTGCCCAGGAACTGGTGGAGCGCTACGCGCAACGCAGCGGCCGCGACCTTTCGTCCATTCGCTGGTATGCGGTGCTCGCCTGCTACAAGCTCGGAATCATCCTCGAGGGCAGCCATGCACGCGCTTGCGCGGGGCAAGCGCCGTGCGACACCGGCGAGCGACTGCACGGCGCCGCGCTTGGCCTGTTTCAGCGTGCGGTGGAATGGATCGAACAACCATGAACCGGCGCGTCGTGCTCGCGGCGAAGCCGCAGGGGCGGCTGGACGCCGCGCATTTCCGGCTCGAAGAGGCGCCGATGCCCGAGCCTGCACCGGGCGAACTGCTGGTGCGGGTTCGCATGCTGTCGATTGACGCGGCCAACAGGGCATGGATGCAGGCCGCGACCTACCGCGACGAACTGCAGGCTGGCACGGTCATGGCCGGCACTGGCGTGGCGGAAGTCGTCGCTTCGCGGGTCGAGGGTTTTGCACCCGGCGACTGGATCTCGGGCAGCGTCGGCTGGCAGGACCACGCCGTGCTGCCAGCCACCAACGCACGGTTGCTGCCGCGCCGGGAGCCGGTTGGCCATTTGCTGAGCGTGTACGGCACCTCCGGGCTCACGGCCTGCCTGGGATTGGAGAAGATCGGTCAGCCGCAGCCCGGCGAAACTGTCGTGGTGTCTGCGGCGGCCGGCTCGGTCGGCACCCTGGTCGGGCAGATCGCGAAGCTGATGGGCGCGCGCGTGGTGGGTATCGCAGGCGGCCGTGCGAAGTGCGACTGGCTGGTCGACGAACTGGGCTTCGACGCGGCCATCGACCATCGCGCCGGCCCGCTCGCCCCGCGTCTGCGCGAAGCCGCACCCGAGGGCATCGACGTGTACTTCGACAACGTGGGCGGCGAGGTGTTCGGCGCTTGCTTGTTCGCGATGAACGACTTTGGCCGCATCGTCTGCTGCGGTGCGGTGTCGCAGTACGACGGGCCCACGCCACCACACGGGCCGCGCGGCGTGCCTGGACTGATCGTGCTCAAGCGCCTGCGGGTGCAGGGTTTCTTCCTGCCCGACCACGAGCACGACCGCGACGGCGCGCTCGCCCGGCTCGAGGCCTGGGTCGCGAGTGGGCGCCTGCGAGTGCCCGAAGACATCGTCGAGGGCCTGGAGAACGCACCGGCCGCGTTGGTCGGCTTGCTCGCCGGAGAGAACCGAGGCAAGCGACTGGTACGCGTCGCATCCTGAAAGCAGTCCCCTCCGATCACTCCCAACACGAAAGACGCACACATGCCAGTACCGCTTGCAGGAATCGGAGGGATCGAGTTCGCGCGCATCGGCACGGGGCGCGCCGCCGCTGTATCTGCGCAGGCCGCAGCATGAAGCGCCTGGCGGGCCGGGTAGCCGTCGTGACCGGTGCGGCTTCGGGCATTGGCGCGGCCACGGCACAACTGTTCGCGCAAGAGGGGGCTCGGGTGTTGGCGGTCGATCGCCATGACGACCTGCTGGCAGAAGCGCATGCTGGCGAGGAAAAAATTCGCGCGCTGGCGCTGGACCTGACCGGCGAGGACGCGCCGCGTGCCGTCGTCGTCGAGGCACTTGCCGTATTCGGTGCCATCGACATTCTGTTCAACAACGCCGGCTCCAGCGCCAACAGCCTGGCCGAGGCCATGACCGACGCGCAATGGGACTTCGTGTTCGACGTCAACCTGCGTTCGATGTTTAGGCTCACGCGTGAAGCCATTCCGGCGCTGAAAAAGCAGGCCGCGAAAACGGGTCGTGCGCGAATCCTCAACACCTCGTCGGTGATGGCGCGCGACACCGACATTGGGCTCTCGGCCTACACGGCCTCCAAGCACGGCGTGGCGGGACTGACGAAGACGCTGGCGCTGGAGCTTGGCAAGTTCGGCATCACGGCCAACCACATCCTGCCTGGAGCGATCGTTACCGGCCTGACGCGGCGCAGCTTCGAGCAGCCGCACATCAGCGCGGTGTGGGAAAAGAAGTCCGCGCTGCGCAGGCTGGGCCAGCCGATCGACATCGCACGCGCCGCTTTGATGCTGGCGAGCGACGAGGCGGACTTCATCACCGGTCACGGGTTGACGGTGGACGGCGGGCTCACGCTGCGCGCCTGATCAGCCGCGCCTGTTTCTCCTCCTGCAGGGTGTCGCCAGTCGATCTTGCCGGTGCCGGTGCGCGGCAGCCGCTCGACGAACGCTACGCTGCGGGGGCATTTGTAGGCGGCGATCTGGCCGTGGGCCCATTCGATCAGCTCTGCTTCGCGGACCAGGTGCTGCCCTCCATGGCGGCGAACCACCACCGCCTTGACCATCTCGCCGCGGCGAGGGTCGCGTGCGGCGACGACGCAAGCCTCCTGGGCCGGACGACATCTTCAGGATTCATGAAGTTCTTTCTGTGACAGCCGTGCGGTGGATGGGGAGGGCGTTGGCGATTCCGCCAACGCGTCTGCACGACTGCGCCATTGCCGTGCACAGCGGGCCGTTTCCATACTGGATGCAGGCAGACACCGATCCGCCTGAGCACCACCTTTGGAGACAACCCATGCATCTTCGATTCCATTCCGCGCGCCTGCTGCGCCTTGTATTCGGCGCCGCGGCGCTGGCCGCAGCGCTGGCGTCCCACGCACAGGACTACCCCACACGTGCGATCGCACTGGTCGTGCCGTTTCCTGCTGGATCGCCTACCGATGCGATGGCGCGAGAGATCGGCGCCGACTTGCGCACGACGCTCGGCCAGCCGGTCGTGGTGGAAAACCGCCCTGGCGCCAGCTCGCTCACCGGCACACAGTACGTCGCGCGTGCCGTGCCAGATGGCTACACGCTGCTGCTCATGACCACCAGCCACCTCATCAATGCGCAGCTGCAGCTCAAGCCGGGCTACGACCCGTTCGACAGCTTCGTGCCGGTGACGGAGCTCATCAAGTCTCCGGTGGTGTTCGTGGTGCGCTCGACGCTTCCGGTGACGAACATGGCGCAGTTCGCCAACTACGCCAAGGGGCGTTCAGTGTCCTACGCCACTTGGGGCATCGGCTCCAACACCGACATCTACGGCGCGATGATTTCTGACGCGATCAAGACAGACCTGCTGCGCGTGCCTTACAAGGGCGAGGCGCCGCTCGCCAATGACCTGCTCGGCGGCCAGGTCGACAGCGCGATGATGACTGTCGGCATGTACAAAGCCCAGTCGAAGACCGGCAAGCTGCGCGCGCTGGCGGTCAATGGGCCGAAGCGGCTGGCCGCTTTCCCCGAACTTCCCACGCTGCTGGAGTCGGGCGTGCCGGGGCCGAGCGTGGCCGGGTTCGCGGGCATCCTGGTGCCGGCCGGCACGCCCGCGCCCATCGCGGACAAGCTGGCCACGCACATCCAGCAGTACATCCAGAAGCCCGAAGTCGTGGCGCGCTGGAACGAGCAGTGGGGCTTCCAGGTCTCCGCTGTCCATCGCGCTGCATTCGGCGAGTTGATGCGCAAGGATGCCGTGCGCTGGAGCGAGGCCATCAAGTCGGCCGACATCAAGCTGGATTGACCGGGGCACGGCGCGCCGCATGGGCTGCATCAGTCCATGGAGCGGCGCGGCGGCAGGTCGACGAATTCCGCCGTGCGCCGCTCGGCGTTGGCGCGTGCTGCATCCATCACCTGTTCGCTGGGCACGAGGCCGGCGATCCAGAGCGCCACGTGCTCCAGCGTGTCGGCGGTGCTGTGGTCGCGGCCGTAGGTGATGAGGCGCTTGGAGCCGGTCACCGCGAGCGGCGCCTTCGCGGCGATGTCTCGGGCCACCGCGAGCACGCCGTCCATCATGTCCTGCTGCGTTGCGAAGACCTGGTTCACCAGGCCCCGCTCTCTGGCTTCGGCGGCGGGCATGCGCCGGCCAGTGTAGGCCAGTTCGCGCACCACGCCCTCGGGCACGAAGCGCGCAAGGCGGGGAAATGTGCCCATGTCGGCCGGCATGCCGACATGGATCTCGTGGATGGAGAAGAAGGCGTCGGCGCTCGCATAGCGCATACAGCAGGCACTCGTCAGGTCGAGTGCGCCGCCGATGCAGCCGCCCTGGACCGCGGCGATCACCGGCATGCGGCACTGTTCCAGCGCGGTGAAGCAGCGCTGGAAAGCCAGAATGCCCTCGTAGCGCGCCATCGGGCTGGTGAGGCGGGCGCGACGCTCGCCGTCGGGGCCTTCGGCGTCGGCGCGGAAGCTCCCGAACATCGATGTGTCGATGCCGCTGCTGAAGTAGCTGCCGGTGGACGAAATCACCAGCACCCGCGCTTGTGCTCCGTCGTCGAGTTCACGCACCGCTTGCGGGAGCTCGCGCCAGAAAGCGAGCGAGAGGGCGTTGCGCTTCTCGGGCCGGTTCAGCACCAGGTGGGCCACACGGTCGCTCACCTGCAGGTCGAAGCTTTCCCAGGGCATTGCGCTACTCGAAACGTTCGTTCGCGGCGGCCTTCTTCTGCAGCAGCGGGGGCGGTGCGAAGCGGCTGCCGTAGCGTTCGGCCAGCACGGTGGCGCGATCAACGAAGCGCGACAGGCCGTAGGCGTTGATGTACTGCACCGTGCCGCCAGTCCAGCGCGGGTAGCCGACGCCGAGGATCGAGCCGATGTTGGCGTCACGCGCGGACGCGAGCACGCCTTCCTCGATGCAGCGCACTGTCTCGATGGCCTGCGCGAAAAGGAAGCGCTCTTTCAGGTCGTCGAAGGGCACCGGCTTGCCGGAGTGAGGAAAGTGCTTCGTCAGATCCGCCCACAGTGCCTTCGGTTCGCCGGCCGGGTAGTCGTAGAAGCCGCCGCCGCCCGCGCGGCCGGGGCGGCCCAGGTCGTTGACCATTTTCTCGAGCACAGGCCAGGCCGGATGTTGTGGCAGCGGCTTGCCTTCGGCTGCAAGGTCGGAGGCTGTCTGCTTGCGCACGGAGAGCGTGAGACTCATGGCGACCTCGTCCATCACCGCGAGCGGGCCGACCGGCATGCCGGCCTGCAGCGCCGCGTTCTCGATGGTTGCCGCGTCCACGCCTTCGGCCAGCATGGCGGCACCTTCGCGGGTGAAGGTGCCGAACACGCGGCTGGTGTAGAAGCCGCGGCTGTCGTTCACGACGATCGGGGTCTTGCCGATCTGCTTGACGAAATCGTAGGCGCGCGCCAGCGTGTCGTCGGACGTCCGCCGGCCCTTGATGATCTCCACCAGCGGCATGCGGTCGACCGGCGAGAAAAAGTGCAGGCCAATGAAGTTCTCTTGCTGTTCGTACGCCGTCGCCAGTCCGGTGATTGGCAGCGTCGAGGTGTTCGACGCCATGATGCCGCCGGGCACGAGGTGCGGCGCGGCCTCGCGCACCACCTGCGCCTTGAGTTCGCGATTCTCGAACACAGCCTCGATCACCAGGTCGCAGCCGGCTAGGTCGGCGGCGTCGGCGGTAGGAGTGATGCGTTGCAGCGCGGCCTGCATGCGCTCCTCGCTCATCGCGCCCTTGGCCACGCGCTTGGCGAAGACCTTTTCGCTGTAGGCCTTGCCGGCCTGGGCCTTCTCGACGGTCGTGTCTTTCAACACGCAGGCCACGCCGCGCGTGGCGCAGGCATGCGCGATGCCCGCGCCCATCATGCCGGCGCCCAGGATGCCCACCTTCGAGAAGCTCGCACGCGGCACGCCTTCGGGGCGCCCCTTGCCGGACTTGACCTCGTTCATCTGGAAGAAGAAGGTCGTGATCAGGTTCTTCGCAACCTGCCCGGTCACGAGCTGGATGAAATAGCGCGTCTCGATGCGCAGCGCGGTGTCGAAGTCCACGCTCGTGCCTTCGACGGCCGCCGAAAAAATCGCTTCGGTCGCCGGATAGCAGCCCTTGTGTTTGCGCAGCAGCGTGACGGGTGCCGTCTTGAGCCAGGCGAGCGGCGCCGGCGCGCTCGCGGTAGCGCCGGGCAGCCGATAGCCTTTGCGATCCCATGGCTGGCTGGCGTCGGCGTGGGTGCCGATCCATTCGCGCGCCAGTGCCAGCAGCGCGGGCATGTCGCTGGCCACACCATCGACCAGGCCGAGCGCCTGCGCCTTGGCCGGCGAGAACAGCGTGCCGTCGAGCAGGAAGGGCATGGCCTTCTCGAGCCCGAGGTGGCGCACCATGCGCACGATGCCGCCGCCGCCCGGCAACAGGCCCAGGCCCGCTTCGGGCAGGCCGAGGTCGAGCTTCGGGTCATTCAGCGCAAAGCGGGCGTGGCAGGCCAGGGCAAGTTCGAAACCGCCGCCCAGCGCCGTGCCGTTGAGGGCAGCGACGACGGGGCGGCCCAGCTTCTCGAGTCGCCGCATCATGGCCTTCATTGCCATCGCGCGGTCGAATACGGCCTGGCCGTCGCCGGGGCCGACGGCGAGCAGATCGTTCAGGTCGCCGCCGGCGAAGAAGGTCTTCTTGCCCGAGGTGAGGATGACGCCGGCGATGCTCTCGCGCTCAGCTTCCAGGCGATCGACCGCCCGGGCCAGCGCCTCGCGGAACACGCCGTTCATGGTGTTGGTGGCCTGGCCGGGCATGTCGATGGTCAGGGTGACGACGCCTTGCGCGTCCTTGTCGAAGGTGATCGCTGTCATGAATGGGTGCTCAGAGTCGTTCGATGATGGTGGCGATGCCCATGCCGCCGGCCACGCATAGCGTGACCAGGCCGCGTTTGAGTTGCCGGCGCTCCAGCTCGTCGAGCAGGGTGCCCAACAGCATGCAACCGGTGGCGCCAAGCGGATGGCCCAGGGCGATGGCGCCGCCATTCACGTTGACCTTTTCGGGCGGCACCTGCATGTCGCTTATGAAGCGCAGCACTACAGAGGCGAAGGCCTCATTGACTTCGAACAGGTCGATGTCGTCCACCGTGAGTCCGGCCTTGCGCAGCGCGATGCGACTGGCGGGCGCGGGGCCGGCCAGCATGATGGTCGGCTCGGCGCCGACCACGCCCACCGACACCACGCGCGCGCGCGGCATGAGGCCCAGTGCGCGACCTTTGGCTTCCGAGCCGATCAGCATCAGCGAGGCGCCGTCCACGATGCCCGACGAATTGCCGGCCGTGTGCACGTGGCGGATGCGGTCCACCTGCGGGTACTTGAACTGCGCTATGGCGTCGAAGCCGAACTCGCCCTGCTGCGCGAACGCGGGCTTGAGGCGGCCAAGCGATTCGGCGGTGGTGTCGGGGCGGATGTATTCGTCCTGCGCGAGAACGGTGAGGCCGTTTGCGTCTTTCACGGGCACCACCGAGCGATCGAACCAGCCCTGGCTTCGCGCGTTCGCGGCCTTGCGCTGCGAGTCGGCGGCGAAGGCGTCTACGTCGTCGCGGCTGTGGCCGTCCAGCGTCGCGATCAGGTCGGCGCCGATGCCCTGCGGCACTGGTTGCAGCCGGAAGTTCAGCGGTGGGTAGGTGTCGCGCGCATTCGGCGCGCTGCCCATCGCGATGCGCGACATCGACTCCACGCCGCCGGCGACCACCAGGTCTTCCCAACCCGAGCGCACCTTCTGCGCGGCGATGTTGACGGCTTCCAGGCCCGAGCCGCAGTAGCGGTCGAGCTGCACGCCAGGCACGCGCCAGTCCCACCCCGCATAGAGTGCAGCGGTCTTGCCGATGCACATGCTTTGTTCGCCGTAGGGCTGGACGCAGCCGATCAGCGTGTCCTCGATCTGTGCGGTGTCGAGATCGTTGCGGCGCTGCAGTTGCTGCATCAGGCCGCCGAGCAGTCCCACGGGGTTGACTTCGTAGAGGCTGCCATCGGCCTTGCCCTTGCCGCGCGGCGTGCGCAGTGCATCGAAGATCATTGCTTCCTGCATGGATTCTTCCTTTGTTCAGTAGACATGTCGGGTGCCGCAAGCGGTCTCGCCTGCGCTGCACCCAGTGTGTGTTGCCGACGCGGCGAGCTCAATGACCGATGCGCGCAATGTCGTTGGCTGGAATGAGCATCGGCAGGCAGCTAGCAGCCTTGCCAGGTCGGCTGGCGTTTTTCGAGGAAGGCGAGCACACCTTCCTTCACATCGTGGCTCCCGGTGATGCCCGCGATGGCGCGTGCCGTGGCCTCCCAACCGTGGGCATCGGCACTGGCGAGCAAGCCGCTCATTGCCGCGAGGCATGACTGGACCGAAAGCGGGGCGTTGCCGGCGATGCGTTGCGCCATCGCCAAGGCTTCTGCGAGGGCGTGTCCCGGCGCGACCAGGCGATTCACGAAGCCGAGCGTGTGGGCGCGCGCGGCTTCGATTGGCTCGCCGGTCAGCACCAACTCCCGAGCGACGTTCGGCGTGAGCGCCTGCAGCGTCCGAAACAGCGCGCCGCAGGTGGGCACCACACCACGCATGACTTCGGGCAGGCCGAAGCGCGCATCGGTTGCGGCGACCACCATGTCGCATGCCAGTGCGATCTCCATGCCCCCGCCCAGTGCTGGGCCTTCGACTGCAGCGATCAGCGGCTTTCGTCGTGAGCGACGAATGATCCCGTACTCGCCGCCGCGTGGCGTCACGTAGTCGCCTTTCGCCGTGAGATCGCTGCCGGCGGAGAAGAACTTGTCGCCGCCGCCGAGCACACCCGCCAGCAGTTGCGTGTCGTCGTCAAGGAGGTTCAACGCAGCATCCAGAGCGTCCGCCGTGGCGCGGTCGATTGCATTGCGCTTGTGCTCGCGCTGCAACGTGATTACCAGCACGCGGCCGCTGCGCTGCGTCGCCACCAAGTCCGATTTCATGACCGGTCCTTCACTGCGGGCCATCCGGGAAAGTGAAGACGACGCGGCCGAAGCCGGTGCGGTCGTTCATCTTCGCGGCTGCTTCGTCGAAACGTTCGACCGGCAGCACATGGCTGACCAACGGGCGAATGCGACCTTGTTGATACAGCGCCAACACTTCGGTGCGCAGTTCGTTCATCAGGGCCGGTGTGCGTTCGCCCGCCTGCCGCGCGTCCACGCCGACCAGCGAGGCGCCCTTGACGATGCTCAGGTTCGACTTCAGCGCACCGATCTCGCCGCCTGCGAAGCCCACCATCAAGTGGCGTCCGCCCCAGGCGAGCGTGCGGAACGCCGTGTCTGTCGCATCGCCCCCGATGGGGTCGTACACGACGTCAATGCCGCCCGGACCGGCCAGCGCCTTGACGGCCGCCTTCCAGTCGCCGGTGGTGTCCACCACGGCATCCGCGCCGGCAGACATTGCCGCGGCACGCTTGGCTTCGGTCGATGCCGCGGCGATCACTCGGGCGCCGAGAATCTTTCCGATCTGTACCGCAGCATGGCCCACGCTGCCTGTCGCGCCCAGTACCAGCAAGGTCTCACCACGCAACAGGTTGCCTCGCGAACGCAGCGCATAGAGTGACGTGAGATACGGCGCGAGAAGAACCGAGGCTTCGACGAAGTCTGCTTGCGGTGGAAGCGGGTAGACCAGTTCCTGGGGAAGGCAGATGTATTCCGACCACGCGCCCATGCGCGTCCCGCAGACGCGGTCACCCGGGGCCAGTCGACCATCGGCACCGTCGCCCAATGCGTCCACGACACCGCTGAATTCTGAACCGGGCACAAAGGGGGTGGGTGGTTTGATCTGATAGCCGCCCCGTGCAAGCAGCAGATCGACAAAGGAGACTCCGCAGGCGCGGACCTTGATTCGCACCTGGCCGGCCGCGACTTCAGGGATCGATGTGTCTTCCAGCCGGATTTTGTCGTCGGCTCCGTATCCACGGACAAGCAAGGTTTTCATTCGGGGATCTCTTGTTGCAACTCGACTGGGCGACGCCCGTGATACGTATCAAGGCTGCGCCTGCATGCCGGCCACCACACCATCGCGTCGCAAGCGCACGATCTCGTCGGTGCTGAACCCGTTCGCTGCCAGCACGGCATCGCTGTGCTCGCCCACCTCCGGCGCGCGTTGGGGCTTGCACTTCGTCACCCCGTCGATCTGAAACGGGCTGTCGATCGTGAAATCGGCGCCGTCGACCCCTGCGGCCGGAACGATCGCACAGGCATGGCGCGCCTGCACGTCGTTGGCGACGTCGATAGGGCGGGAGACGACAGACACGGTGAAGCCCGCCGACTCGAAGCGCTGCTGCCAATCCTGCGCGGTGCGCTGTAGGAACACCGAGTCCAGTTCGAGCGTCAGGGCCGCAGCATTCGTGCGCCGCTGGGCCAGCGCTGCGAACCGGGCGTCCAATGCCAGATCATGGATGCCCATGATCGAGACAAACGCAGGCCACAGACGTTCTTCGGCGACCATGGCGATCGAAAACCAGCGCTCGTCTGCGCAAAGGTAGAAATTGCTCAGTGCACTGCGAGGTTGCTCGCGGGGTTGTCGATAACGGATCTCCGCGCCGCACAGCGCAGCCTGCACCACGGTGCCATTGGCCCAGATCCCGTTGGCGAGGAGCGACGTGCTGACGTAAGCGCCTTCACCGGTGCGCTCGCGACGAAACAGGGCGGTCACGATGGCGCCGAACAGGGTGCTCGCGGTCGGATGGTCGCCCGCTGCCAGAGCCGGGGCCACGGGTGCGGCGTCTGCGTCGGCGCGCGTGATATCGGTCAGACCCGAGCGCGCAAAGTAGGCGGTTGCATCGAAACCCAGCCGATGTGCTTCAGGCCCCGTTTCGCCGTACCCCGTGACCGATGCGTAGACGAGGCGCGGGTTTGCGCTTCGCAGCACACCAGGGTCCAGGCCGATGCGAGAGCGCACCGCCAGGGGATAGTTCGTGATCAACACATCGGCGGAAGCCGCCAGCCGATGCAAAACGGCCTGGCCTTCCTCGGTCTTCAGATCGAGCGCGAGCCCCTTCTTGTTGCGGGAAGGAAAGGACCAGCCGTAGTTGTGCACGGACTGGGGAACGTTCGGCAGCGAGGAGAGCAGGCGCTGCCCGTCCCCCGCGCCCGGTGGTTCGATCTTGATGACCTCGGCGCCGAAATCCGACAGGATCGTCGCGGCGGCGGGCGCCGCGATATAGCTGGCGACATCTAGCACCTTGATGCCGTGAAAAACTGTCATTGCGCGGTGTTCCTTCTGCTCACTCGATGCGGATCGAGCTGTCTTTCTTGATGGCGACCCACTCCAGCCTGGCTTTCTTCATCACCTCCAGGAAAGCTGCAGGACTGAGTGGCGCGGCCACTTCCAGCGCGTTGTTGGCCATGTCCTTGCGAAACTCCGGCGTGTTCATGATCTTGTTGATGACCGCGCTGAGTCGATCAACGACAGCCTGCGGCGTGCGCGCCGGCGCGAAGATGCCGCAGAAGGTTTCCGTTGTCATGCCCGGAACGCCGAGTTCCTCGAAGGTCGGTACGTCGGGCAGCCCCTTCCAGCGGGTACGCCCGGAAGCGGCCAGCGCGCGAAGCCGGCCGTCGCGTCCGTACTGGGCCGCAGTCGTGCTGGAGACGACTGCGGCATTCAGGCGCCCGCTCATCAGGTCGGGGATCAGCGGCGCCTCGCCCTTGTACGGGATGTGGTTCATCGTGAAGCCAGCGCTGCGCCCCAGCATCTCGCCGAAGAAGTGCGAGCTCGACGCATGGCCTGTGGTCCCGAAGCTGAGGGGGGCCTTGGAGGCCTTTGCCTGCTGGATGAAACTTGCCAAGGTCTTCGGGCCTTCAGACGGCACCGCCCATATTGCCGCGATCTCGTAGAGGCGGGCTACCGGTGCAAAGTCTTTCAGCGCGTCGTACGTGACGTTGGGCAATACGACCGGGTTGCTGACGAGCGCGGTCATGTTCAGTAACAGCGTGTAGCCGTCGGCAGGCGCGCGGGCGACCAGGTTGGTGCCGATCAGCGAATTGGCGCCAGGACGGTTGTCGATGATGACCGGCTGTCCGAGTTCGGCTTCCATGCGGCGAGCCAGGGAGCGCGCCACGGAGTCGGTCTGTCCGCCTGCAGGAAAAGGCAGGACGATCGTGATCGCCTTCGAGGGCCAAGGGGCGTCCTGTGCGATAGCAGTACTAAGCGTCGGCAAGGACGCTGCCAATGCAAGAAGCTGGCGGCGATTGATTGTCATGGTGTCTCCATTTTTTTGAAGAGCTGCGGGTCTGATGCCCTGCATGCCTCGGGCGCGCGGAACGACTGATCCGCCGACGGTCAGTGTGGGCCCCCGATGCAGCGCGCTCAATGACAAATGAACGCAAACTCGTTGGCAGGAATGCGCAGCCGGTAGACGCCTCGAAAAAAGGCAATTCGGCCAGCGCGACGGACGCTTGCGGTCATGGATCGCGTGGCATGCGCGATCTAACCTGCACCGCGTTCAAACGGAGAAATTCATGCGTTCCGCTCACGGCAAAGCCTCGATCGCGTCGGTGTTGGTGTTCGGCGCCAACAACTATGTCGGTCGCCCGCTGGCGCAATGGATCGCCGACAACGATTCCTGTGTCCGGCTCCGGCCAGCGGCTGCCGCCTCAAAGTGCGCGCCGGACAGAGCGCCGCGCAGGCTTTGCAGGATGCCGGCGTGTCGCTGGCGATGTCTTGCGAGCGGCGCATCTGCGGCACTTGCAGGGCCCCGGTGCTCGCCGGGACGCCCGGCCACTGCGACCACTACTTCACCGAGGCCGACCGGCAGCGCAACGACTGCTTCATGCCGTGCTGCTCGCGCGCGCTCGGCGCGCAGTTGCGGACCGACCTCTGCATTTTTCCCACCGACCACACCACCAAGGAGACACCCCCGATGAGCCTTTCAGAACTCGATGGCGAGATCGCCAGCCACCAGCTCTACGCCGATCCCACGCGGATGCATACGGTTTTCGACCGGCTGCGCAGCGAAGATCCCCTGCACTGGACTGAGGCGCCCGGCCATCCGCCGTTCTGGGCCGTGAGCAGGCATGCGGATGTGGTCGAGATCGGCAAGCATCCCGACGTGTTCATTGCCGCGCCCAAGACTTTCCTGATGAACGAGGAAGACCTGCGCATCCGCGTCGCCGAGACGGCGACCACCGGCGGCAAGATGGTGCGCACGATGATTCACATGGACGAGCCGGATCACAAGAAGTACCGAGGGCTGACTCAGCCGTTCTTCATGCCGGCCAACATCAAGCGGCTGGAGGCCATCATCCAGGACCGCGCGCAGGCGCTGGTCGGCAAGATGCTCGAACGCAGGGATGCGTGCGAGTTCTGCAACGAGATTGCAGTGTGGTTTCCGCTGCAGATCATCATGACCTTGCTCGCGGTGCCTGAAAGCGACCACGCCTATCTGCTCAAGCTCACGCAGCAGTTCCTCGCCCCCAAGGACCCGACGCTCAGGCGCGACGGGCCTGAAGCCCAGGGCAAGGGTGCGGTGGCGCGCGAGTATTTCGCCTACTTCGGCAAGATGCTCGCCGAGCGCCGCGCTGCGCCGCCCGCCGACGATCTGGGTTCGCTCATCGCGCACGCGCAGGTCGACGGCGAGCCGCTGGGAATGATGGAGGCAGTGTCGTACTACGTGATCATTGCAACGGCGGGGCATGACACCACAAGCTCGTCGATGGGCAGCGGCCTCTACAACCTGCTGCGCCAGGAGGGCGAGCTGGAGCGCCTGCGCGCACGGCCGGAAATGATGGCGTCGGCGGTGGAAGAGATGTTTCGTCACGGCAGCCCGGTGAAGCACTTCGTGCGCACGGCCGTGCGCGACTACGAAATGCGCGGCAAGACCATCCGCGCCGGCGATGAAGTGGCCCTGATGTACCACTGCGCGAATTTCGACGAGGAGATGTTCGCGGATGCGCGGGCCTTTCGCATCGACCGTGCGCCCAACCGGCAGATCGCCTTCGGCTTCGGCGTGCATGCGTGCCTGGGCCAGAACCTGGCGCGCAGCAGCATGCGCGCCTTCTTCAATGAACTGCTGGCACGCACGGCAGACATCGAACTGGTGGGTGAGCCTTCTTTCATCGCGAGCAACCAGGTCGGCGGACTGAAGGCGCTGCATGTGCGTGTGACGCCTGCAACGGCGACGGCGAAGGCCGCGGCGGATGCAGGAGCGCCCGCATGACAACGAGCCCAACAACGAACCCGATGACGAAGGAGATGGCTGTGCCGGCCATGACCATCGGTGGCCGATCGGTGCAGGGTGCCGGACGGTTCGAGGTGATCGACCCCGCGACTGGCCGGGTGATCGCGCAGGCGCCCGATGCGAGCGGCGAACAGCTCGATGCCGCGGTACGGGCCGCGCGTGAAGCCCTGCCAGCCTGGGCCGCGCGGCCACGGCGCGAGCGCCAGGGGCTGCTGGCCGAGGTGGCTGGGGTCTACATGGCGAACCAGGAGGAACTGGCGCGCCTGCTGACCAAGGAGCAGGGAAAGCCGCTCGCGCGCGCCCGCTCGGAGGTGGCGGTGGCCGCACACTGGTATGCCGAGTTCGCGAAGATGGAGCTGCCCGAACTGGTGCTGCAAGACACGCCGCAGGCGTATGTGGCGGTGCGCCGCGTGCCGGTGGGTGTGGTTGGCGCGATGGTGCCGTGGAACTTCCCGGTCGTGCTCGCGGCCTGGAAGATCGCGCCGGGCCTGTTGACGGGCAACACCATGGTGCTCAAGCCCTCGCCGTTCACGCCGCTGACCACGCTGCGGCTGGGCGAACTGCTGCAGGCAGTGCTGCCGCCCGGCGTGCTCAACATTGTGAGTGGCGGCGAGGCTTTGGGGCCGCGCATGTCGGCGCATGCCGGATTCGACAAGCTGTCGTTCACCGGCTCTTCCGCCACCGGGCGCGCCGTGATGCGCAGCGCGTCGGGCACGCTCAAGCGCCTCACGCTGGAGTTGGGCGGAAACGACGCCGCCATCGTTATGCCCGACGTCGATGTCGACGCGGTAGCGAAGGCGTTGTTCTGGGGCGCTTTCGTCAACAGCGGGCAGATCTGCATTGCCGCCAAGCGCATCTACATCCACGAAGCCATCTACTGGCGAATGGCGCAGGCCTTCGTTGCGCTGGCCGCTTCCACCCGCATGGGGCCCGGCGACGCGGAAGGCGTGGAGCTCGGGCCGGTGCAGAACCGTCGCCAGTTCGACCGGCTGCGCGAGCTGCTGGCCGATTGCCAGCAGCGCGGATTGCGGCTGCTGTGCGGCGGCGAGCCCGTGCCGGGCCCGGGCTTGTTCTTTCCTGTCACGCTGGTCGACAACCCACCGGACGATGCCCGCATCGTGCGGGAGGAGCCCTTCGGGCCGATCCTTCCGCTGCTGAAGTTCCGCGACGTTGACGAGGTGATCGCGCGCGCCAACGACTCCGAGTTCGGCCTGGCCGGTTCGGTCTGGTGCCGCGACGAAGCGCTGGCGCTGGGCATCGCGCGGCGGCTGGAGACCGGCACGGTTTGGATCAACGAGATACAGACCGCCTCGCCGCACAAGCCCATGGCTGGGCACAAGCAATCGGGCCTGGGTGTCGAGAACGGCCTGGAAGGGCTGATGAGCTACACGCAGCCGCAGACGATTTCGCTCAAGCGCGCCGGTTGAAATCCTGCAATTTACACACGAGAACTCACCATGCAACTGAAAGACAAAGTCATCCTGGTCACCGGCGCCGCGAGCGGCATCGGCCGCCAGACCTGCCTGACCTTGGCCGCTGCCGGCGCACGCATCTTCACGAGCGACCTGAACGGTGCGGGTGCCGCCGAGACGGCCGCGCGTATCGAGGCCGAAGGCGGCCGCGCCGCGAGCTTTGCGCACGACGTGACCGACGCCGACGCCTGGCAGCGCGTGATCGCCGAGATCGAACGCCAGGCCGGACGGCTCGACGGCCTGGTCAACAGCGCGGGCCTGATGATCGTGCGCCCGTTCAAAGACACGGACTTCGCGCTCTATCGCCAGCAACAAGCGGTGAATGTCGACAGCGTGTGGCTGGGTTGCCAGGCCGCACAGGCACTAATGGCAAAAACCGCCGCGCTTGGAAAAGGGGCGTCGATCGTAAACCTCTCCTCCATCCTGGGGCAGAAGGGCGGCAGCATGCACTCGGCTTACTGCACGTCCAAAGGCGCGGTGCGGCTGATGAGCAAGGCCCTGGCGGTCGAGCTGGGCCGGTCACAGATCCGAGTGAACTCGGTGCATCCGGGCCTGGTGGAAACGCCGCTGGGCATCGGCTCGATGCAGGACTTGATCAGCCACGGCGTGCCGTTGCCGTCCATCGAGGCTGCGGTGGGCATGGTGGCGCAGCGCACGCCGCTGGGTCGCATGGCTCAGCCGCTGGACGTAGCGAACGTGATCGCCTTCCTCTGCGCGGACGAGTCGGCCTACGTCACAGGCACCGAGCTGACGGTGGACGGCGGCTACAGCATCAATTGAACGAGACGTCGGCGCGCTGACGCCGGTAGTCGAGTGGCGTCAGGCCGGTCGCGCGCTTGAACGCCCGGTGGAAGGCACTGGGCTCCGAGAAGCCCAGCCTGTAGCCCACCTGAGCCACGCTCAGCTGCGGGTGGTTCAAAAGCCGCATGGCGGTGTCGCGCCGCAGCGCGTCCACGATGGCGCGGTAGCTCTGGCCTTCCTCGTGCAGCCGGCTGCGCAGCACCTTGGCCGTCTGACCCATGGTGGCTGCCAGAGCGGTCAGGCTCGGCAGTTGGGCGATGTCCCAGCGCCGAAGGCAGCGGCGCACCTGAAGGGCCAGCGGCACATCTTCTTGATAGGGCGCGAGGCGACGCAAGGGCCAATGGAGGAAGAAGATCTTCAGGCCCCGCATGTCGGCGATCAACCGTGCATCGAGCCAGCGTGCGTCGAACACGATCCGGCTTTTCCCGGTGTGGTGAACGGGCGCCTCGAACAGGCTGTCGGCTGGCGCGAAGTCGGGGTGCGAGGCCGGCAGCGACACCTCGCGCAAGGCGATCGGCCGCTGCACCATCCACGACATCAGCCCGATCGCGCCGTAGAGCAGCACTAGATGACCGGTCGCGCGGTAGGTATCGGGGGGCGTGAGGTCCACGATCTCCAGCGTGGCGGTGTTGTCGTCAACGCGCAGTCGTGGCGCGAAGTCGTCGATCAGCAGCCGATAGAGGCTGCAGCCCAACCGCATCGCTTCGCCGAGGTTCGCGCAACGCAACATCTGCTGGGCCACGAGAAGGAAGGTGCCGGGGCGCACCGGATGCTTGCCAAGCGCCATCATCTCGTCGCGCAAGGAACGCTGCAGGCCGCGCAGCGCGCGCGCGAACTGAACCAGCGTCACCACATGCAGTGGGTCGGCAAGTTGAGTAGACGTGAGGTGACAGCGGCGCAGCAACTCTTCGGTGTCGCAGCCCCTGGCCTGGGCGGGCGCGAGCAGCAGCCGCAAATAGCGAAGTGCCACGCCGTCGCTGGATGCGTTGGGCTTCATGCACCAGCGGCGTGGGAGGTTCGCTGGTTGCGCCACACGCTGGGCGGCGCGCCGAAATGGCGCTTGAAACTGCGCGTGAGGTGGCTCTGGTCGGCGAAGCCGGTCTCCCAGGCGATCTCGGCGACCGAGCGCGTGGGCTGTTCGAGAAGTTCGCACGCGCGCTGCAGACGCAGCTTCAGCACATGCTGGTGTGGTGAACAGTCGAAGGTGTTGCGAAAGAGCCGGCTGAAACGGTCGACACTCAGGTTCTCCTGACGTGCCAACGTGGCCACCGGCAGCGCCGTCGCCAGGTTCGACGCGATGAAGCTGGTGATGTTGCGTCGCCGCACCATGTCGAAACAGGCCGGTGCCGCCGGCTGTGGTGCCGGCTCTGCGTGGCGGCGCACGAGCCGCACCGCGAGCTGCTGTGCGAGCGACTTCACCATGAGGTCGGCGCCGGGTTCTTCCGAGGCAGCTTCGCGCGCGATTGCATGGACCAGGCCCAGCATGTCGTCGTCGCGCGCCTGAACGCAGTCGCGCAGCCGCCATCCGCCGGCCTTCGGGCCGTGGATATCGGCGATCACACGGTCCAGCAAGTGCGACGACAGATAGATCTGAATGGCGCTGGAAGGCTCGTCCCAGCTCCATTCGCTGCCGGTGTTGCAGTCCTTCAACGCGAGTTCACCCGGTGCCACGCGAGCTGCTATTTCGCGACCTGCGAAGCGGCGCGCCACGCGGGGTGCGCCGTCGACATAGGCGATCACGGTGTGGCTGCGCAGGTGCATGTAGACGCTGGTCGGTTCGCATCGCACGCCGCGCAGGGCTATGTCGTCCCAGCCGCGCCCGACGCCGTCAAGCCACACCTCGCAGGGGAGGTGCCGCAACAGTTCCGAGGGATGGACGGGAGATTTCATGCGCTTTCGGGGTGGGTCATTCATGCGGATACAAAAGTGAGTATGTTGATGGTAGAACCATTGTTCGATTGGTATAAACCCGGGCGGTGAATACGCGCAGGTACGGAATGTTCATGGCCAAACACGTTCTTTGTTCAAGACCGGTTCGGCGCGAAAACCTAAATTTGGCGCCGCCATGGAACCTTCTCAACTCTTCAATTTGTCGGTGCTCGCGAACGCCCTGGCGTTGGCGTCGCTCCTGACCATCCTGTCCAGCGGGCTCGCGCTGATCTTCGGTTTGCGCGACGTCATGAATTTCGCTCACGGGGCGCTGTACATGGCGGGGGCCTATCTGGGCTTCACCCTCACCACGGTGCTCAACTTCTGGGTCGCACTGCTGATGGTCCCGCTGATGTTGGCAGTGGTGGGTGTGGTTTTTGAACTCGCGGTGCTGCGGCCTCTGCGCAACCGTTCGCACATGGACCTGGCGCTGATCACTTTCGGGCTGGCGCTCATCATCGGCAAGGGCGTGACGTTGGCCTGGGGCACGCAGCCGCTGCCGGTCGCTGCCCCTGCGGTGCTGGCCGGATCGGTCGATATCTTCGGCGAGTTGTACCCGGTCTATCGGCTGTTCCTGATTGCGGTGGGCTTTGGCACCTGCGCGGCGCTGGCGCTGTGGTTGCGCTTCTCGCGTTCCGGCATGCATGTGCGCGCAGTGAGTGTGCGGCCCGACGTGGCGCGGATGATGGGCGTGAACACGGACAGGCTCGGGTTCGTTGTGGTCTGCCTCGGCACTGGTTTCGCGGGCCTGGCCGGTGTGCTCGCGGGGCCTTACCTGTCGGTAGACCCGGGGATGGGGGCTTCGGTGCTCATCAGTTGCCTGATCGTGGTGGTGGTGGGAGGCCTCGGCAGCATCGGCGGCGCCATTGCAGCGGCCGTGGTGTACGGGTTCATCCAGGTGGCGGGCTCCATCGTGCTGCCCGGTGTTGCGGTATTGGCCCCGTACCTGTTGCTGTTCGTCGTGCTTCTGGTGCGGCCTCAGGGTTTTGGGAAGGGGAGGGTCGGATGAGCGCCCCCATGAACATTGCGCCGATGGTTGCCTCCGCCGCTGTGACTCGGCAACCTGTCGCGCGACTGACGCGAACGCGCGATGCGCTCACATTGCGTGCCGTGCTGGTGTGTGCGGTGGTGGCAGCGGGGCTGTTGCTGCCGAAGCTGATGGGGGGCAGCTTCTACATGGGCCTGCTCACGCAGGCTGCGATCCTCGCCGTGGCCGCCGTCGGCGTGGGCTTTCTCATGCACCAGTGTGGGTTGGTGATGTTTGGCGTTGCTGGTCTGTCCGGCGGGGCCACCTACCTGGTGGCGCTGTCCTCGGTGCAATGGGGTTGGGGGGCCTCGGCCTCCGCGCTATTCGGGCTGCTGGGCGCCACGGCGGCCGCTGCGCTGGTCGGCGCGCTGATCGTGCGGGCCAAGCCGCTGCCGTTCGCGATGCTGACGCTCGCGCTGGCGCAGATGTTGAGGCAACTGGTGTCGATCACCGGCTTGAGACATGTGACGGGTGGGGACGACGGGATCAGCATCGCCTTGCACGGCAGCGTGCTGGGCATGACGCAGGCCGAGTTGTCGCAGCCCGCATTGTTCTGGCCGGTGGCCTGGCTCACGTTGTGTGGCTCAATGCTGCTGGTCTGGGCGGCGGGGCGCTCGCGCCTGGGCATGGTGCTGCGAGCGATCCGCGCCAACGACGAACGCATGCGCTTTTCGGGCTTCGACACCTATCTGCCGCGGCTGGCGGCGTTCGTGCTGGCCGGGTTCATCATCGCCTCGGCGGGGCTTCTGACGGCGCTGCACACCGCCTTCGCATCGCCCGAGTTACTGGACTTCGGCACGGGTGGCAATACGCTGGTGGCCACCATCATCGGCGGCGCCGGCACGGTGTTCGGCCCAGTGCTCGGGAGCCTGCTGTTCGCCTTCGGTCAGGACCGCTTTGGCGCTAGTGGCCACCTGGAGCTTTTTACCGGCATTGCCGTGGTGTGCGTGATCGCCGCATTCCCGAGCGGACTGGCTGGATTCCTGCAGGGCTTGAAGGCGCGTGCTCTCAACTTGCGCGCCGGCCCAAAAGGTCATCCTTCTACCCAGACCGAGGTGTCGCACGATGCTTGAGATCAAGAACCTCTGCGTGAGCTATGGCAGCGTTCGCGCGCTCGACGAGGTGAACCTTCGCATGGCCGCAGGCGGACTGCTGCACGGAATCATCGGGCCCAACGGCGCGGGAAAGTCGACGTTGATGGACGCCATCACGGGCTGTGCACGGCCCACGCGCGGCACCGTGCGGATGAATGGCGTGGATCTGACGCGTCGGCCGGTGGCCTGGCGCCGTCGCCACGGCATGTCACGCTCGTTTCAGCGAACCAGCATTTTCCCGGGGCTCACGGTGCGCGAGCAGTTGGAGCTGGTGGCTTCGCAACTCGGCGAGCGCGACCTGCGCGGCATCGTTCTGGCGCTGGACCTCGGGGCGGTCTACGAACGCCAGGCCGACAGCATCGCCTACGGCGACCAGCGTCGCGTTGACATCGCGCTGGCCCTGATCGGCCACCCGCAACTGATCCTGCTCGACGAACCGGCGGCGGGCCTGTCGACGGCCGAAACGGTGTCGCTATTCGACCACCTGTCGACGCTCACCGCGCAGCGCGGCGTGAGCGCGATCGTGGTCGAGCACGACGTGGATGCGGTGTTCCGCTTCTGCGCGCAAATCACCGCGCTCGACCTGGGGCGGGTACTGGTCACCGGCACGCCCGCTGAGGTGCGCGCTGATGCGCGGGTGATCGCGGCCTACCTGGGGAGCGCAGCATGAGCTTTGTGCAGATGCGGGGCGTTCATGCGGGCTACGGCAACGCCGTGGTGCTGCGCAACGTCGATCTCGAAGTGGACGAGGGCGAGTCGATGGCCATCGTGGGAAAGAACGGCGCGGGCAAATCGACCTTGCTTCAGTCCTTCTTCGGCGGCTCCACGGTGCGCGCGGGCAGTCTGCGCGTCGGCGGCGTCGAGTTGTCTGGGCGGCCGCATTACCTGGCCTGCAAGCACGGCATCTCGCTGTCGCCGCAAGGCCGGATGATCCTGCCGAATCTCAGCGTGCGCGAGAACCTCAGGCTTGGTGAGGCCGCAGGCCGCCGCGGCCACTGGACGCTGGCGAAGATCTACGGCCTGTTCCCGATCCTCGAGGAGCGACAGGCCAGCCCAGGCACCGCGCTCAGCGGCGGCCAGCAACAGATGCTGGCGGTGGGCCGTGCGCTGCTCGCCAACCCGCGCGTGCTGATGCTCGACGAACCCTCCGAAGGACTGTCGCCTCTTCTGGTCGATGAGCTGGCCGCCGTGCTTGGCCAGATCACTCGGGCCGGCACCGGCCTTTTGGTGGTGGAGCAACACCTGAGCCTGGTGCGCCGCGTCACGCAGCGCTTCGTGGTCATGGCCAAAGGCGAAATCATCGACCGGGGCCGCACCGCCGACATCGACACCGAGCAGCACCGCCAGGCGCTCGCGTTCTAGCGACCCGTTTACAACACGCAGGAGACAGACATGATTCGACAACTGTTCAAGGGAGTTGCGCTGGCCCTCGCGCTGGCCGGCGCGACGGGGGCCGCGGAACCGATCAAGGTTGGCCTGGTGCTGATCGACAGCGGCCCCTTCGCCTCCAACTACGGCATGGGCGATGCCGCCAGGCTCGCTGTGGACATGCTCAATGCGCAAGGCGGTGCAGTGGGGCGCAAGTTCGAGCTCGCGGTGCAGACGCACCCCGGCACGCCAGCGGGCGCCATCGCGGCGGCCACGCGGGTCGTGCAGCAGGACGGCGCATCGTTCTTCACCGGCATGTTCTTCTCGTCGATGTCGCTGGCGCTCGGGCCACGTCTGCAGGGTCTGAACGCGTTAATGATCGACTCGAACTCCCAGTCGGACGAACTGATCGGCAAGAGCTGCAGGGCCAACTACTTCCGCACGGCCGCCAACGACGGCGCGGTGATCAATTCTTTTCGTTCGTTCCTGGCGAAGAGCGATGCGAAGACTTGGAACATCATGGCCATCGACTTCGCCGGCGGCCACGATTTCGCTCGCAAATTTTCCGCCATGGTGAAGGAGCGCGGCGGCAGTGTGGGCCTGACGCTGTTCAACCCGCTGGGCACTGCCGATTTCGGCAGCTATATCTCGCAACTCGGCGGCAAGCCTGCTGACGGACTTGCGGTGATGGTGGTCGGCAATGACGCCATCACCTTCGCCAAGCAACAGCAGCAGTTCGGCTTGCTGGCCAAGTACCGCACGGTGCTCTCCAACACCTTCACCAACGACATCGTGCTCGGCGCGCAAGGCGACAGCACCCTGGGCGTGGTCGCGGGCATCAGCTATCTCGCCAGTCTGCCGGGCGAGCGGAACGCGGCTTTCGTGAAGGCCTTCGAGAGCCGCTACAAGCGCCGCCCGAATTTCATTGAAGCCGACGTTTTTGTGACTTTCGAGCTGTTGCAGGCGGCCATTACCAAAGCCGGATCGACCGAGGTGCCTGCGGTGCGCTCCGCACTGGCCGGGCTCAAGAGCGACACGATCTTCGGGAACGTCGAGATGCGCGCTGCCGACCATCAACTGGTGCGCCAGATGCTCATGGCGCAGGTGGTGAAGGGCGAGGACGGCAAGCCTGCCTTTGCGATCCGCTCGGTCTACCCCGGCCCGGCGAATACCCCGGCGCCGGACGGCGATTGCAAGCTCTGAATCCCATGACCGAGCGACGTCTTGAAGGATTGGTGGCGCTGATTACCGGCGCCGGATCGGGCATCGGTGCGGCGGTGGCGCGGCGCCTGGTCGCCGACGGCGCTGCGGTGGTGCTGGCCGACGTGGCGCAGGAGGCGGTTACCGCCGTGGCCGCCTCGCTGGGCGCTCGCGCTCTGGCGGTGACCGCGGACGCAAGCTCCGAGCCCGACATGCAGCACGCCGTGGCGCAGGCGGTGGAGCGCTTCGGTGCGCTGCACATCGGCGTGAACGCGGCCGGTTTCGGCATATCGGCCGAAGTGCTCGATATGGACCTCGAACACTGGAACGATGTGATGCGCGTGACGCTCGGCGGTGTGTTCGTCTCCTGCAAGACGCAGGCACGACAGATGGTGCGGCAGGGCGGTGGCGGGGTGGTGATCAACATAGCCTCGACCAATGCGCTTCAGCCCGCCGAGGGTCTTGGCGCCTATTGCGCAGCGAAGGCTGGCGTCGCCATGTTCACCCGCGTGGCGGCGCTGGAGTTGGCGCAGCACGGCGTGCGGGTGGTGGGGGTGGGGCCGGGCCTCACGCAGACCCCGGCCACGCGTCGCTTTCTGGAGTCTCCTGCTGCGAGCGAGGCCTATCTGGCCAACATTCCGGCCGGCCGGCCTGCACGGGCGGAGGAGATCGCGAGCATGGTCGCCTACCTCGCTTCGCCCGAGGCCGCCTACATCACCGCCGATACTTTCTACGTCGACGGTGGGCTGCTCACGCGCAACTACCCCACGCTCGCTGAACGCAGGCTCACGGGCTATGAGGGAGCGGATTTTCTGAAAACCCTAGAGCGGGAGCGTGCTGCTCGATGAAAGCCCTGGTCTATGAAGGCGCGCAGCGACTGCGCCTGCGCGAGATGGCGCAACCCGAAACGGGGCCCGGCGAGGTGGTGGTGAGGGTGGCGGCCGTCGGCGTGTGCGGTTCGGACCTGGGTCTGGTGCGCGACGGGGTGCCGGCTATCACACCGCCGCTGGTGCTCGGCCACGAATTCGGCGGCTGGCGCGAAGACAGCGGCGAATTCGTGGTGGTCCACCCGATGCTGTTTTGTGGCCATTGTGCGATGTGTCAGGCCGGTCGCACGCAGTTGTGCGCCGACCGCAAGGTGCTCGGTTTTCGCCGGCCCGGCGGCTATGCCGAACGGGTAGCAGTGCCCGCAGTCAACCTCGTGCCGGCACCCGGCCTCGGTGCGGTGCGCGCGGCGCTGGTCGAACCGGCGGCCAACGGGCTGCATGCGTGGCGACGCACCGGCAGTCCAGGCGGCCCGGTTGCGATCATCGGGGCCGGATCGGTGGGCCTGTCCTTGTTGCATGTGCTGCGCGAGAAAGGTTTGGGCGATATCACGGTGGTTGATATAGCGCCCCAACGACTTGCACACGCCAAGACTCTGGGGGCACGCCACGTGGCGGCTGCATTGACGCCCGAAAGCCGCTATGAGGCAGTGTTCGATGCTGCCGGCACACGTGCGACCCGCGCTGCTGCCGTGACAGCCGCCATGCCCGGCGGGAGCGTGGCGCTGATTGGCCTGCACGACGATGTACTGCAACTCTCTGCCGGCGCGTTGGTGGTGGGCGACAAGACCGTCTGCGGCTGTTTTGCATACACACGCGCCGAATTCGAGGAAGCGGCCCAACTTGTGCAAAACATTTCCACTGACTGGGTGCGCAGCGTGCCGATCGACGAATCGGAGGCCGCCTTTGAGGCTCTGCTGCGGGGCACAGGCCCCGTGTCGCACGGCAAGACGCTGATTGCGTTCGAGGCTGACCGCGCATGACCCGGATCACCTTCGTCGAGCACGGTGGCGCCTTGCACACCATCACTGCCCAACTGGGCCAATCTGTCATGCAAGCGGCTGTCGAACACAGCGTACCTGGCATCGATGCGGACTGCGGCGGCGCGTGTGTATGCGCCACCTGCCACGTGCACGTAGATGCACCCTGGCGAGAGCGGCTTGCATCGCCGGGCGATGTGGAGTCTTCGATGCTGGAGTTCGCGGTCGGCGTTGAGCCGCAGACGTCGCGACTGTCTTGTCAGATTCTCGTGACCGAGTCGCTGGACGGTCTGGTCGTGCGCTTGCCTCGCACGCAGCGCTAGACCGCCGACCGTCGATTCAACTTTCAATAAGGAGCAACGCGTGACAGACACCCATATCGCCCCGACCCCCGATGGGCAGGCATTGCGCCGGAGTACGGGCCGCATCGAGATCTTTCGGGCTGCCCAATCGCGCACGCTCCAGGAGGCGGGGATGATGCACGCCGAGCCGCCGCCCGCGGAGCGTGAGCCGCTGAATGCGCTGTTCGCGCAGGCTGTCGGTGCCGGCACCTCGTCACGCGTTCTCTTCAGTGCTCCGGGCGCTTCGGGATTCAGCCTGGTGTATGCCTGGTTCAAGAGCAACTACCCGCTACCCACCCATTCGCACAACACGCCGTGCCTCTACTACGTGGTCGCAGGCGAGCTGTTGCTCGGCACGCAAAGGCTGGGAGCGGGCGACGGTTTCTTTGTCCCGGCCAACGCCAACTATGCCTACCAGGCCGGCCCGAATGGGGTGGAGGTGCTGGAGTTTCGAGACAGCAGCGCGTTCGACTTTGTGATGCGCGGCGCCACGCTGCCGATGTGGGAGCGAATGGCCGCCATCTGCAGCGCGAACCTCGAACAGTGGGCGAACGAGTCGCCGCCGGCGCGACGCTCGGAAGGGTTGGGCTGAAGCCGGACCGTCAGGCGGAGAAAGGCGGCTCGGTCCACCACGGGTAGAAGTCCGGCATGCCCGTGCTGACCTTGTCCGGGAAGCGGGCGGGCCGCTTCTGCTTGAACGAAGTAACGCCTTCCGTGGCGTCGGTCGAGGCCCCACGCGCCTGCAGCGCTGCACTTTCCAGGCGGTGCGCCTCCATCGGGTGGCCGGCGCCGAGCATGCGCCACATCAGTTGCCGCGTGAGTGCCACCGACACAGGCGCGGCGTTGTCTGCGATGTCCAGTGCCAATGCTTGTGCGTGCATGAGCAGTTCGCCGGGCTCGCACACCTGGCTCACGAGTCCGCCCGTCGCAGCTTCGGCGGCGTCGAAAACCTTGCCGCCCAGGCTCCATTCGAGCGCCTTCGAGATGCCCGCCACGCGGGGCAGAAACCAACTGGCACACGCATCGGGCACGATGCCGCGTCGTGCAAAGACGAAGCCGAAGTGCGCCTCGGTGGAGGCGATGCGCACGTCCATCGGCAGCAGCATCGAGGCACCGATGCCCACGGCGGCGCCGTTGATCGCACCGATCAGCGGCTTGGTGCAGGCGAACAGACGCAGCGCGAGCACCCCGCCGCCATCGCGCCCAGGCGTCTCGCCAGGCTCGGGCGTGCGCGAGACCGAGCGGGTGTCGAAGGCATCAACGCCATCGGACAGATCGAATCCGGCGCAGAAGGCTCGACCTGCGCCAGTCACGACGATGGCGCGCACCCGGTCGTCCGCATCCGCGTAGTCAAGCGCCGTACACAATTCGCGCCGCATGACGCGCGTCATGGCGTTCAACTTGTCGGGCCTGTGCAGCGTGAGCGTGAGTACTGGGCCCGACAAATCCCAGCGCAAGGTCTCGAAGCTTGGAGTGCTCACTCCAGTGTCAGTGCGGCCAATTTCGTGGCTTGGGCATCCACGTCGCCGAAGAGCTGATCGATCAACGTGATGCGTCGCAGGCAGTGGCCCACGGCGTATTCCTCGGTCATGCCGATGCCGCCGTGCAGCTGGATGGCGGCGTGGCAGACCGTTCTGCCATGGCGTCCGATCATGAGCTTGGCGCGGGCCAGGTCGGCGCGGGCCTCGGGGGCGTCGAGATCGTCCGCGGAGATGGCGGCCACCAGCGCCATGCTGCGGCACATCTCGAGGCTGACGAGCATCTCGGCGGCCCGGTGGCGCAGCGCCTGGTTTTCTCCGATCAACCGGTCGAACTGCTTGCGGGTGTGCAGGTAGTCGATGGCGAGTCGGTAGGCCGATTCCATCGCACCCACCGCGTCGGCGCACACTGCGGCGATGCCGAAGGCCAGCGTGCCGTCGATCGCTCGGCGCGCGCGTGCGCTGTCGTGCGGGTCGCCTAGGGGCAATGCCTTTACTGCGTCGAAAGTGAGCTCTCCTGCGACCGTGTCGTCCACCAGGCGGTGCGCGCGGCAATGCAGGCCGCGGGCGTTGGCCTCGACCAAGAACAAGGCGACGCCGTCGGCGTTGTCCGGTGCGCCAGCGATTCGAGCGCTGACCACCAGGTGGTGCGCCGAGGGAGCGTGCAGCACATTGCACTTGCCGCCGTCGAGGCGCCAGTGCGCGCCTTCGGGCCGCGCGGAGGTTTCGACCCACAGCGGCGCGTGGTGCGCGGCCGGCTCATCGTGCGCCCAGGCGAGGCGGACCTCTCCACTGGCGACATCGGGCAGCAGCCGCGCCTGCACGGCGTCGTCGCCGGCCAGCCGCAACGCGGTGGCACCGAGTACCACCGAGGCAAGCATCGGTTCCATCGAAAGCGCCTGGCCCAGTGCCTGCATCACGGGCAGCAGGTCGACCGCGCCGGCGCCGAAGCCGCCATGGGCCTCAGGCAGGGGCAGGGCGGTGAGGCCCAGTTCGGCCAGCTGTTGCCAGACGGGTTGGCTCCAGCCGTTGTTGGAGGCGGCCACCGCGCGCCGCTGCTCGAAGCTGTAGACGTCGGCCAACAAACGGGACAGGCTGCTCTGTAGCGCCTGCTGCTCTTCATTGAGTTCGAAGTTCATGCGTGACTAACCCAGGATGGTCTTGGAAAGGATGTCCTTCTGGACTTCACTCGTGCCGCCGTAGATGCTTGCCGCGCGGCTGTAGAAGTAGCGCATGGCGAGCGGCCCGGCCCAGTGCTCGGCACCTTCGCCGTCGTGCGGGCGCCGCTCCATGGCGGCGGGCCCGGCGATGCGCTGCAGCAATTGAGCAATCTCCTGCTGCAGTTCGGTGCCCTTGAGTTTCAGCACCGAGGCGAAGCCCGGGCTCTTCTGCGCCGCGTCGGGCGATAGCAAGAAGCGCCAGTTGGTGACCTCGAGTGCGCGCACCTCGGCGTCGAGCATCGCGATTTCGCTGCGCAGCTTGGGACTGTCGAGCAGTGCCTTGCCCGCCTGCGTGCGTCGGCCGGCGAGTTCGCGCGCGTAGTCCAGGCGTTCGCGGCACAGGCCCACGTTGGCAATGCCAGTGCGTTCGTTCATCAGAAGATACTTGGCGCAGTCCCAGCCGCGGCCCTCTTCGCCGACCAGGTTCTCGAGCGGCACGCGCACTTCGTCGAAGAAGACCTCGTTGAGGTGGTGCTGGCCGTCGATGGAGGTGATCGGACGGATCGTGATGCCCGGTGTGCGCAGGTCGATCAGCAGGAAGGAGATGCCGTTCTGCTTCTTGCCCGCGGCGTCAGTGCGCACCAGCGCGAAAACCCAGTCCGCGAGATGCGCTGTGGTGGTCCAGATCTTCTGGCCGTTCACCACGTAGTGATCGCCATCGCGTCGCGCGGCGGTACGCAGCGAGGCAAGGTCCGAGCCCGAGCCGGGTTCGGAGAAGCCCTGGCAAAACCAGATGTCGAGGTTGGCCAGTTTCGGCAGAAAGTGGCGTTTTTGCACTTCGGTGCCGAACTTCATCAGCACCGGCCCGAGCATGCCGACATTGAAGACCTGGGGCAAAGGCGCCGGGGCGCGGAAGAGCTCGTCAAGAAGGATCAGGCGCTCGGCCTGGCCCAACTCGGCCCCGCCGTAGGCGCGCGGCCAGTGAGGGGCGGCCCAGCCCTTTTCATTGAGGATGCGTTGCCAGGTGACGGTGTCCTGCTTGCGCGGCGGATGGCCGAGGCGGAGTCGGTCGCGGATGTCGACGGGCAGACGCTCTTTCACGAAGCGGCGTACTTCGTCGCGAAATTCGATCTGGCTGGCGGTGAACTGGAGGTCCATGGGTGAGGGGCGCCGAGGCGCGGAAGTCGATATCTCAGTGTAGCCTTGAAATTGTATTGGATCAACCATTGTCGATTGAATGTGCCTGCATGCCAGATGGTTGCGGATATACTTTAAATGGTCCAACCATTCATCTATGGAATCATGAAAATACTTGTATCGGTCAAGCGCGTCATCGACTCGAACATCAAGGCGCAGGTGAAGTCGGACGGTTCCGGCATCGAACTCGCCAACGTCAAGATGAGCATGAACCCCTTCGACGAGATCGCTGTCGAAGAAGCGGTGCGGCTGAAGGAAAAGGGCCTGGTCACGGAAGTGATCGCGGTGTCGTGCGGTGATGCCAAGTGCCAGGAAACCCTGCGCACCGCGATGGCCATCGGTGCCGATCGCGGCATCCTGGTCGAGACGAGCGAAGAGCTGCAGCCGCTGGCCGTGGCCAAGCTGCTCAAGGCACTGGTCGACAAGGAGCCGCCCCAGCTGATCATCCTGGGCAAGCAAGCCATCGATGACGACGCCAATCAAACCGGCCAGATGCTGGCTGCCTTGGCTGACCTGCCGCAAGCCACCTTCGCCTCGAAGGTCGACCTGGCAGCCGACAAGGTCACCGTCGCACGCGAAGTCGACGGCGGCATGGAAACCCTGACGCTCACGCTGCCCGCGGTCATCACGACCGACCTGCGCCTGAACGAGCCGCGCTACGTGACGCTGCCCAACATCATGAAGGCCAAGAAGAAGCAGCTGGACACCTTCAAGCCTGAAGACCTGGGCGTGGACGTGAAGCCCCGCCTGAAGACCCTCAAGGTCAGCGAGCCCCCGAAGCGCGGTGCCGGCATCAAGGTGCCCGACGTCGCCACCCTGGTGGACAAGCTCAAGAACGAAGCCAAAGTGATCTGAGGAAGAAACGAACATGACCGCACTCGTCATTGCCGAACACGACCACGCCAGCATCAAGCCGGCCACCCTCAACACCGTGACTGCCGCGCTGGCTTGCGGTGGCGACGTCCACATCCTCGTGGCCGGTGCCAACGCCGCCGAAGCCGCCAAGGCCGCCGCGCAGATCGTCGGCGTTTCCAAGGTGATCGCCGCTGATAGCGCATCGCTGGCCGAAAACCTCGCCGAGAACGTCGCCGCGCAAGTGCTGGCGATCGCCGGCAACTACAGCCACATCCTGTTCCCCTCGACCGCCAACGGCAAGAACGTCGCACCGCGCGTGGCTGCCAAGCTGGACGTGGCGCAGATCTCCGACATCACGAAGGTCGACAGCCCGGACACCTTCGAGCGCCCGATCTACGCCGGCAACGCCATCGCCACCGTGCAGAGCACCGACGCCACCAAGGTGATCACCGTGCGCACGACCGGCTTCGACGCCGCAGCCGCCACCGGTGGCAGCGCCACCGTTGAAACCGCTGAAGGCGTGGCCGACAGCGGCAAGAGCGCCTTCGTCGGCCGCGAAGTCACCAAGAGCGACCGTCCCGAACTCACGGCAGCCAAGATCATCGTCTCCGGTGGCCGGGCTCTGGGCAGCGCCGAGAAGTTCAACGAAGTGATGACGCCGCTGGCCGACAAGCTCAACGCCGGCCTGGGCGCCAGCCGCGCCGCAGTGGACGCGGGCTACGCCCCGAACGACTGGCAAGTGGGCCAGACGGGCAAGATCGTCGCGCCGCAGCTGTACATCGCCGCGGGCATCTCGGGTGCCATCCAGCACTTGGCCGGCATGAAGGACTCGAAGGTCATCGTCGCGATCAACAAGGACGAAGAAGCCCCGATCTTCTCGGTGGCCGACTACGGCCTCGTGGCCGACCTGTTCACGGCCGTGCCGGAACTCACCGGCGCGGTGTAAGGTGGGATGGTCGCTCTTCTTAACAGGAGAGTGGCCATGCAGTCTGCTGGACGTTGGCGTCCACGGTGGCTTGGAACCCACAGGACTGAGGCGGTCGCGTGCTGAACTTGTGGAGCAGAGGTGCGGGCGGCGGTGTTTGGGGTAGCTTCCAGTCTCCCGCAGTTTTCAATCGCATCTTTGCCCGTAACGCGAAACACGACAGATGCTTGGCGCCGTGCGATGGTGCTGCCGAAGAGCCGCTGGCTATGCCGATCTTCGCGCTGGCCGCCTACCGCCGGCACCGCGTGCGGACCGACGTGCTGACCAAGCTGAAGGTGGGCTGGACTTCTTCCGCACTACCAAGCGCGGCTCGCACGAGAGCAATGCGATGCAGGCCTGCGTGGGCACGCCGGCGAAGGCGCTGCCCGCGCTGTCGCGCTGAGCGGGCGGGGCTGGCTTACAGATTGAAGTCGTAGTCCACCGTGATCGGCGTGTGGTCCGAGAACTTCAGGGTCTTGTAGAACTGCTCGGTACGCGCCAGCGCGGCGGTCTTCGGCGTGGCGAGGTGGGTGAGCGGACCGGCCGTCCATGTTGGCCGACCCGATCAGCAGGCGTTCGCGATCGACGATCCCCGTCTTGGCGTGCAGGCGCGGAATGGATTTGCCGAAATTGCCGAAGCGCCGGGACCACGACCGTTGAACAGGATCACCTCGCGCCCTGCGGCCAGGCCATCGGTCACGAGGGGGGGCAGTGGTCCGTGCCTCCGCGGCAATGCTGGAGGAAGAACAGCGGCGGCTCGTTCGTCGCGGTATTCCCCCAGCGGTGGTAGGCGAAACAGTCGCAGTTCACCTCGACAAAGCGGGTGGGAACGGTGAGATGGGTGTGGCTCATGGAGGTGTCCTTGGCACGGCGGACCAGTCCCGGCAATTGCTAGCGGGCCAGAAACTCAAGCGTGCTGCGCACGAAGTCGGCATGGAGCTGGAATGCGCCGCCATGCCCGGCATCGGGGTAGATGATCAGCTGGCTGTTCGGCAGCCGCCGCGCCAGGTCGTAGGTGTTGACCGTTGGCACCATGCGGTCGTTGTCACCGTTGACCACCAGCACCGGCTGCTTGACCACCGAAAGATCGGCAGGGTCTTTTTTCCCCCACGCGCGCAGCGCCTCGAGTTGAGCGAAGAAGGCGCTGTTCGAGATTTCCTTGTCACGGTTCTCGGTGCGCTCCTGCAGGCGTGCCAGGAAGGTCTTGCCGGCCTCGATGCCGTTGGGCGTGCGCGTGAAGAACAGGAACTGCTTCGCGTCCTGGCCCGTGAAGAAGCCGCGCAGCATGTCGTAGAAGGTCACCCCCGCCACGGAGCTGATGCCTTCGCCGCCCGCCGGGCCGGTGCCGGCCAGAACCATCTTGCGGACGAGTTGCGGCTCCCTGAGCACGATCTCCTGGGCAACCATGCCGCCCATCGAGAAGCCCAGCAGGTCCACCTGCTGGAAGCCCTTGGCTTTGATGAAGGTGATGGCGTCGTCGGCCATCTGCTCGATCGAATCTGCCGGTGAACCGCTGCTGGAGCCAACGCCGCGGTTGTTGAATGCAATCACGTGGTGCTTGGCCGCAATGCCATCTATGACGCGCGGATCCCAATTGTCCAGAACGGCGGCCAGATGCACCAGGAACACGACCGGTGTTCCGCCGTGCTGCTGGCCCATCTCGCGGTAGGTGTAGTCCACGCCGCCTGCAGTGATGGTCTGGGTCGGCACCGTCTTCCAGGACAGCTCGGACCTCTGATCCACCGAGGGCTGGCTTTGGGCCGCGTCGGCTGCGGTGGGCTCTGCCGCTCCCGCCGTGAGCGGGTGCAGGGTCGTTGACAGGGCGAGGCCCAAGGTGAAGGCGCTGAACAGGCGTTTCATGGTGGGTCTTCGGGTCATGCGTTGAGCATGGGGTAGTCGGTGTAGCCCTTGGCGCCGGGCGTGTAGAACGTCGCCACGTCCAAGGGGTTGAGCGGTGCATCGGCCTGTATGCGTGCCACCAGATCGGGGTTCGAGATGAAGGGGCGGGCAAAGGCGATCAGATCCGCGTGGCCGGCCTCGAGCGCATGCTCGGCGCTGGCTCGGTCGAAGCCGCCGGCCAGGATGAACACCCCCGTGGACGCCGCGCGCAGGCGCAGCTTCAACTCAGCGGGCACGGGCGGTGCGCCCAAGGCGGAATGGTCCAACAGGTGGACGTACAAAATGCCCAGCCGCGACAGTTCCTCGGCAAGGGCCAGGTACTGCGCTTCGACATCCGGGTGGGCGCCGGTGCTGTTCAAAACGCCGCAGGGCGATAGACGAATGCCCACGCGTTCTGCGCCAATGGCGGCCACGGTGGCACGAACCACCTCCAGCGCGAAGCGGTTGCGTCCGTGGATGCCATCTCCATACGCATCGGTGCGCCGGTTCACATTGGCGTTCAGAAACTGCTCGATCAGATAGCCGTTGGCTGCGTGTAGTTCGACACCGTCGAATCCCGCCTCGATGGCCAGCCGGGCCGACTGGGCGTACTCCGCCACGGCGTGGGCGATGTCCTCGGTGCTCATGGGGCGAGGCGCACTATGGGGCTGAAGGCCCTGGGTGTCGGTGAACATCTCGCCGGGGCAGATTTCTGCCATCGGCCCGAGAACTTCAGCGTCGGCCGGCAGGTTGTCAACGTGAGTCACCCGGCCGGTGTGCATGAGCTGCACGAAGATCTTGCCGCCCTGGGCGTGCACGGCTTGCGTCACCTGCTGCCAGCCCTGCACATGGGCTTGGTCGAACAGGCCCGGAATGCGGGGGTAGCCCAGCCCATTGGGAGACGGCGAGGTGCCTTCGGTGACGATCAGGCCGGCCGTGGCACGTTGGCCGTAGTACTCGGCCATCAGGGCATTCGGCGTGTTGTGCTTCGCGGCGCGGTGACGCGTCATGGGCGCCATCACGATTCGATTGCGCAATTGCAGAGAGCGCTTGGCGAGTGGTGTGAAGAGCATGTCGGACTTTCTGTCGGCGTTGGGTTAAGGGGCGTTGGTTCACTGGGCCTGGGGAAGGTAGACCGGGCGCGGCGCCGTCAGGCCCTGCCTGACCTGCTGGGTGAGCGCGTCGGCCAACACCTCGTCGGCGCCCGCGGCCAACCCGTCGAGCGCACGCTGCACGATCTCTTCGGCGCTGCTCTTTGGGAACTCGAAACCCCGCGTGAGATCGGTATCGACATAGGCCATATGCAGGCCCAGCACCTGGGTCTTCTGGCCGGCCAGTTCGTGGCGCAACGCATTGGTCAAGGACCATGCCGCCGACTTGCTCGCCGAGTAGGCGGCCAGCTCGCCACCATTGACCCAGGACGCCACCGACAAAACGTTGATCAGTGCGCCACCGCCATTGGCCCCGAGCACGGATGCAAAGGCCCCGCTCACATTCAGTACACCGAAGAAATTGGTTTCGAAGATGCGGCGGGCCACCGTTTCGCTGTCTTCGGCGAGAAAGCCGCCGAGCTCGGCAATGCCGGCGTTGTTGATCACCAGGTTCACGTCGGTGGCAATCTGTGCCGCGGCTGCGATCTCGTCTGGCTTGGTGACATCGAGCCGCAGGGCCTGGACGCCAGGCAGCGTGACGGTGGCCGGATCACGTGCGGTGGCGTAGACCTTGCGGGCGCCGCGTGCGAGCAGTTCGCGGGCAAAGGCGAGGCCGATGCCGCGGTTGGCACCCGTGACGAGGACGACGGCGTTTTCGATTTTCATGGGGATCTCCAAAGGGTTGGGTGGTGGGGAATATGACGATCGTCATATGTGAAAGCGTGCGATGGCGGCCAGACGGAACGGTTCAACGAACCTTGATGACAACCTTGCCCTTGGCTCGGCCGCTCTCGACATAGGCCAGGGCTTCGTTGGTGGCGTCGAACGGAAAGACCTTGTCGACCACCGGGCGGATCGTGCCGGACTCGATGAGCGCCGCGATCTGCTTCAACTGGCTTCCGCTGCCCCTCATGAACACGAAGGTGTAGTTGAGCTTGAGGCGCTGCGCTTGCCTGCGAACGCTGGCGCTTAGCACTCTGAAGACCAGTCGCACCAGCCACGAGGCCTTGATGTCCTTGCCAAACTGCAGGTCGGGCGGCGAGGTGATGGACACAACGTGGCCACCAGGCTTGAGCACGCCTAGGGACTTTTTCAATGTCTTTTCATCCTGACTGTTCAGCACTACGTCGTAGTCGCGCAGCTGCTCTTCGAACGCATCTTTTCTGTAGTCGACGATGACATCGGCACCCAGGCTCTTTACCAGCGCGACGTTCCCCGCGCTGGTGGTGGTGGCCACCGTGGCGCCTAGGTACTTGGCCAACTGGATCGCAAATGTTCCGACGCCGCCGGAGCCCGCCTGGATGAAGACCTTCTGACCCTTGCGGAGCTTGGCCTTTTCGACCAGCGCCTGCCATGCCGTCAAACCGACCAGGGGGATCGAGGCGGCCTCCTCCATGGTGAGGTTCCTGGGCTTGAGCGCCACCGTGTCTTCATTGGCCGCAACGAGCTCTGCAAAGGTCCCGATGCGAAGGTCACGGGGCCTGGCGTAGACCTCGTCGCCCACCTTGAATTGGCTGACGCGAGGGCCGACACGAATCACTACGCCGGCTACGTCGTGCCCGAGGATGAAAGGTGTGCGGTAAGGCAGGATGAGCTTGAACTCGCCGTTGCGCACTTTGGCGTCGATGAGGTTGACCGCTGCCGCATGGACCTGAATCAACACCTCGTCGGCACGCAGTTCCGGCTCAGGCACGTCGCCGGCCCGCAGTGGCTTGTTCTTACCGTAGCGATCAACGATGAAGGCTTTCATTGCATTTCCTTGTTGCAGCCAGATTCACGGACACGTCCTACGACACCGGTTGATGGGGAATTTCGCATGATATTCGTCATATGTAATGTCAAAAAAAAGCAGGGACGGTGCAGTCACGCCTCAGAGGGTGCCAGCCGCTTCAATGCGGCACTGCACAGGGAGTCCGACAGCGCAGTGTCGTCGACGGCACGGGCCAGCATCAAGGTGCCCACCATGGTGGCAACGGTCACCAGCGCGTGTTCATGGGCACCTGGCTGCCCCCAGTCTGGCGACTGACGCGCAACCAGATCGATCATCTCCTTGATGCGGCGTGTGGCCGCCCGACGCACTTCAGGCGCTTGGCGAGGCATCTCGGAACCCAGGGCAGACACGGGGCAGCCCGTCTCGACGCCGGCGAGGTGCTCCTTGGAGAGATAGGCCTGTATCAAGGCCTGGAAAGCTTGCTCTGGGGGTACTGCGGCAATGACTTGGGCCCCGAAGGCGTTGGACTCGGCGCCGGCGCGGTCCGCCGCCTCGGCCAACATGGCCTCGCGGGACTCGAAGTGGGCGTAGAAGGCGCCATGCGTCAAGCCCGCCTCCTTCATGATGTCGGCCACGCCAGTGCCGTCGTAGCCGCTGCGCCGGATGGCGCGTGCAGCAGCCTGCACAATGCGCTCGTGCGATGCCTCCTTGGCGGCGGCTCGGGCGTTGACGTGTGTTTTTCGCATGATGGTCATCATACATTAGCCGGGCCCATGGCGCAAGAGTTGGGTTGCGCGGAATCCGTCATGACGCTCGGCCTGGAGGCTGACGCCGCCGCCCCAAGACGCTCAGCCGTTCATGATGCGGGCAAAGATGGCCTGGTGCAGCCATCGCGGCGTCGCCCACGCCATCGCCACGGCGGCCTAGGGCAAACCGCACAGGACTTCCATGCGCGCGTGCCCGGCATGTCGGCGCAGGCCTTTGAAACGGTCGTCAAGCACGCCTTGCCGCTGATCATCGGGCCATGATCGCTCAGCAACCCGGCCGAAGTTGCGGCACAAGTGATCGAGCAGCCCGGTCTGGAGAGTCTGCGATACGACTTCGAACAGGATCTCGAACTAGCCCTGCTGTCATTGATGCGCGGGGTAGCTCCGTCATAGCCCCATGTCGACAGGCACGGCCTTCGAAGCTGCGAGGGTTCGTTCTCAGGGCCGGATGTCCGGCGACGGAATTGTCGCGACGCCCTGGGCGCTGGCCGCGGCCGCCTGCGCCGCCATGGCGGCCTGGTATGCGGGGCGCGCCTGCAAGCGTTTCCAGTAGGTCGACACGGCCGGCGTGAATCGTTCGTTCAACCCCAGGTGCTGGGCGAGCAAGAGCGCATATCCGACTGAAATATCGGCGGCAGTGAACCGGTCGGCGCAAAGGTATTCCTGTTTCGCAAGCAGAGGCTCCAGGGTTCGCAGGCGTGCTGCAAACCATCTGGCGTAGTCTTCGGCGACCTGGGGCTGCCGGCGTTCACCCACCTCGAAATGTGCGTACCGCAACACGAGCGTTTGCGGAAAGGTCAGAGTCGCTTCTCCGAAATGAAGGAAGTTCAGATAAGCGCCGTAGTCCGGCTCGTCCACACCGACGTCGAGCCTGCCGGCGGAGAACCGTGCCGCGAGATATTGGCAGATGGCCACCGACTCCGTCATACGGACGCCATCCTCGGAAAAGGCGGGTACGGTTCCTAGCGGATTGATGTCCAGGTACGAGCGGGCCAGCGCTCGCGGTGGAAATGGAAGCATCGCCAGTTCGTAGGGAACTCCAATTTCCTCGAGTGCCCAAAGCGGCCGGAACGACCGCGCACTGACGCAATGATGCAAGATGACCATGTGTGCATTCTCACCGCCTCATTGCGCCTTGCCCCAGTGATTCTGCGACTCGATGCCAGCCGTTGGCACTGGCAGGCTCCCCGCCAGCTTCTGGCTTTCGACCAAGAAGACTAGAGAGACAACGACGTCATAGTCAAGCGCCCTTCCATCATCGATGATCTTCAAGGCGCTCTCAAGCGTCCATGCAACCCTGTTGAAGCAGCAAATACGTACGACGGATTCGAGCTGATGAGGCGACCTTGGTGATACCTTTATTGGGAACCCTTCGCCAACGTTGGCTGCGGAGAGCGCTTCAACTAGTGGGGCTCTCAGGAGTTTCGCCAGGTTCGTAGCATCGTCACTGGGTTTCATGGTCCTCGGAATTTCTAACATCGTGCTTTCTCCAAACTCACGCATGGAAGATTCGCCCAAGCAATCGCAGGTACGACCGAGTGCCCCGAGCAGCCACGTCTGATTTCAAAGCGATCTCGGCAGTCAACCGCCCCTACGCCAGCGCGCGCTGGATCAGCAGCTTCTGGATGTCCGAAGTGCCTTCGTAGATCTGGCACACGCGCACGTCGCGGTAGATGCGCTCCAGCGGAAAGTCGTTCACGTAGCCGTAGCCGCCCAGCGTCTGGATGGCGGCGCTGCACACGCGCTCGGCCATCTCGCTCGCGAACAGCTTGGCCATGGCGGCTTCCTTCAGGCAGGGCAGGCCGGCGTCGCGCAGGCTGGCTGCATGCCAGATCAGTTGGCGCGCGGCTTCGATCTGCGTCGCGCATTCGGCAAAACGGAAGCCCACGGCCTGCTGGTCGAAGATGGAGCCGCCGAAGGCCTGGCGCTCCTTGGCGTAGGCCAGTGCGGCGTCGAAGGCGCTGCGCGCCATGCCCACGCTCTGAGCGGCGATGCCGATGCGCCCGCCTTTCAGCGCGCCGAGCGCGATCTTGTAGCCCTCGCCCTCCGCGCCGATCAGGTTCTCGCGCGGAATGCGGCAGCCGTCGAAGTTGATCTGCGCGGTGTCGCTGCTGTGCTGGCCCAGCTTGTCCTCCAGCCAAGGCCGTGTCCGCTGCGCCCATTGCGTATCTCCTTGTGGAGCACCGAGGCCCCTTCAAACTGTTTGATTTGAGCCGACGATCAACGGGCAAAGTTCACCGTGCCGTGGCGGCAGGTGCCGCCTCGGCGTCATAGAGCCGCAGGCGCTTTCCCGCGCGCATGACTTGACCCGGCAAAGGGCGCCCCAGCGTCTCTTCCAGCAGCCATGCCGCCCGTACGAGCGAATCGAGGTCGATCCCCGTATCGTGACCTTCCTCATGGAGGTAGTGCACCAGATCCTCGGTGCACACATTGCCCGTGGCGCCAGGGGCGAAGGGACAGCCTCCAACCCCTCCGACCGAGGATTCGTACTCCTCGATCTCAAGCTCCAGGCCAGCTGCCACGTTCACGAGACCGAGACCCCGGGTGTTGTGGAAATGGAGCGAAAGCCTTGCCTCGGGGACGGCGTTCCGGACGCTTGCGCACACGGCCCGAACCACGGCGGGCGTCGCCATGCCCGTTGTGTCCGCCAGGGTGACATGGCGGATTCCGATGCGGCTGAGCGCGTGGACGATACCGACCACTGAACTGGCATCCACATCGCCTTCGAAGGGGCAACCGAAGACAGTGGAAATCGCGCCCCGCACCGGAATGCGATGCTGGAATGCCACGTCGGCGACCGCTTCGATGTTGATCAGCGAATCGGCGATGCTGCGGTTCAGGTTCTTCCTGTTGTGCGTCGCGCTGGCTGACACGAACGCCACCAACTCGTCAGCCCCGGCCCGGATCGCATCATGTGCACCTCGAACATTGGGCGCAAGCACGCTCACGACAGAGCCTTCCGGTCTGCTGATCCGCTGTACGACGTCGGCGGCATCCGCCATCTGCGGGACGGCCGTGGGCGATACGAAGGAGGTGGCCTCCACGGAGCGTATGCCTGTGTGGAAGAGCGCATCGATAAGCTGGACTTTTCGAGCGGTGGGAATGAAGCTCCTCTCGATCTGCAGGCCGTCTCGCGGCCCGACCTCGGTGATTTTGATTTGCATAGGTTCTCAACCAAAAAATCAGCTGCCCGTTTGCCAGATCCAGGGACGCACCTGACGGTCCCTTTGCTGAAACGCGGAAATGTCATCCTCGTAGCGCTCAGCGAGGGTGATGGGATCAAGCCCTTGGAGCAAGGCATCGCGTTGGGCTGTGTCAAGCGTGAATGAATGCACCGATCCGTCCGGAAAGGTGACCTGGCACGCCTTCAGATCGATGTCGACCAGCTTGCATTCCTCTCTCTCGAGCATGGCCAGGAGGTCTTCGACTTCCTGCTCCTTCAAGGACAAGGGGAGGATGCCGTTCTTGATGCAGTTCTCGTGGAGGATGGAAGCGAAGCTTGGAGCGATGACACATCGAATGCCGAAATCCGCAAGTGCCCAGACCGCATGTTCGCGTGAGCTCCCACATCCGAAGTTCGACTGCGCAACCAGAACGGTCGCCTGTCGAAAGGGTGCTCGGTTCAACACGAAGTCGCCGACCTCGTCTCCGCCCGGCGCGTACCGCCATCGATGGAACAAGTAGTTGCCCAGCCCCGATTTCTTCAGGGTGTAAACATGCTGAACCGCGATGATAGCGTCGGTGTCCACGTTTGCTTTGGGCATCGGTGCGGCGATGCCTCGCCATTGAGTGAAGGGCTGCATGATCAGTCTCAGAGACGTCGAGCGTCGGTGATGACGCCGGTGATGGCCGCGGCCGCCGCGACGGCGGGGCTGGCAAGGTGGGTACGGGCACGAGGGCCTTGCCGGCCTTCGAAATTGCGATTCGAGGTGGAGACGCACCGCGCGCCCGGTGGAACAACGTCGTCGTTCACCGCAGCGCACATCGAACATCCCGGCTCGCGCCACTCGAAACCGGCGTCCAGGAAGACACGATGCAAGCCCAACGCTTCGGCCTCGCGCTTGACCGTCATCGAACCCGGGACCACCAAAGCTCTGACGTGGCTCGCTACCTTGTGACTGCGGACGATCTCGGCAGCGGCCGAAAGATCTGACAGTCGGCTGTTCGTGCAAGAGCCGATGAAAACTGCGTCGACTTTGAGGCCAAGCAAGGAAGCGCCGGGCTGCAGCCCCATGTACTCGATCGCACGCTGCGCGGCTCCGCGCTGCTCCTCGGTATCGAAGTGGGCTGGAATCGGCACTGTCGAGTCGATCGGCATCACTTGCTCGGGGCTCGTGCCCCAGGTGATCTGCGGCGCCGCAGCGCTCGCGTGGAAGCGCAGTTCCCTGTCGAACACTGCCCCGGGGTCAGAGGCCAGCTGCCGCCACTCCCGTACCGCTGCATCGAAGCTTGAACCCTTCGGTGCGAACTCGCGTCCGTGAAGATAGCTGAACGTCGTGTCGTCCGGAGCGATCATGGTGGTGCGTGCGCCGGCTTCCACGCCCATGTTGCACAGGGTAAATCGTCCCTCCATGGGCATATCGGTGATCGCTTGCCCCGCGAGCTCGAGCGCATAGCCTGTGGCGCCTGCTGTTCCGATCTGTCCGATCAGGTACAGGATGAGGTCTTTGGGCGTCACGCCGGCACTCAGTTGACCGTCGACCAGAATCCGCATCGTTTTCGGCTTGCGCACGGCAAGGGTCTGGGTCGCGAGCACTTGCTCCACCGACGAGGTGCCGATTCCCCAGGCCCATGAGCCCAGCGCACCGACCGTACCGGTATGACTGTCACCGCAAACCAAGGTCATGCCCGGCAACGCAATGCCCAGTTCGGGAGCGATGACATGGACGATGCCCTGCTGTGCATCCTGCACATCGAAATGCCGTATGCCATGAGCACGGGTACTGCTGCGGAACGCTCGTATCAGCGCGGCCCCGCCCTCGACGGTTTCGTCATCCCGATTGCGCCGTGTCGATACCAGATGGTCGGTCGTTCCGAAGGTCAGCTCCGGATTGCGCACCCGCCGGCCGGCCTGCTGGAGGCCATCGAAGGCCTGAGGGCTCGTGATCTCGTACAGCAGGTGGCGGTCGATGTGGACCAATGTCTCGCCAGCCTCGAGGTCAGCGATGCGATGCTGATCCCAGAGTTTTTCGAAAAGAGTGCAGGCGGTCATGACTGCGGCCTCTACTGGATGACTGCGCCGGACCGAGACACCAGCGAGCCGTGCTTGGTGAATTCGGTCCGCATGAACGCCATGAGCGCCTCGGGTGCCATCGCAGCAGGCACTGCGCCTTCGGCCGCAATCTGGCCCTTGAAGGAATCCGATTGCACGATTGCCGTGATGGTCTCGTTGAGCTTCTGCACGATTTCCTTCGGCATGCCCTTCGGTCCGATCACTGCGTACCACGCCTCCAGGACGCAGCCAGGAAAGCTTTCCGCGATCGCGGGTGCTTCGGGCAGGTTCGGCATGCGTTTGGCACTGGATACCCCCAGCACCTTGAGCCTGCCTTGTTTGACGAGCCCCTCGACACTGGCGTACGAGAAAAAGGCCACATCGACGGTTCCACTGACCAAGTCCGGAATGACGGGCCCCGCCCCCTTGTACGGCACATGGGTGAGCGTGAACTGCCCCTGCTCCTGCATGTACATCCCCATGAGGTGCAGGATGGTGCCGTTCCCCGAGGAGCCCAAAGTCAGCTTTCCGGGGCTCTTCAGCGCCAGCGCCTTCAGTTCGCCGACATTGTTCGCTGGCAGATCTGCCCGCGCGATCAGAACCATCGGCGTTGATGCGACCCCCGCGATCGGCGTCATGTCTTTCAGCGCGTCGTACGCGAACTTCTTGTACAGGTGAGGGAACACCACGTAGTTCGAGCTGATCAGGCCGATCGTGTAGCCGTCCGGCTGTGCGCGCAGCAGGTTCTCGGTGCCCAGTACCCCGCCTGCCCCGGGAAGGTTCTCGACGAACACGGGTTGCTTCACTGCCCTGGTCATCTGGTCCGCGAGGCGGCGTGCCATGCCATCAGCGCCCGAGCCCGCCGAGTTTGGCGTCGTGAGCCGAATGGATTTGCTGGGATAGGCTTCACTCGCGAACGCGAGGTGCGGGATCCACAAGAGTGAAGAAGCGGCAAGAAGTTGACGACGATTGAATCCGGTCATGTGGTTGTCTCCTACGGTTTTTGTGGGGGATGATCAGTTCGGGGATTGCTATTGGGGTCCGGCAACGGCACCGCAATCGAACAAGTGCTGCGACTCCGCGTCCGACAATCCCCAGGTGTTCAGATACTCAGCGGTCTGCGCACCGACGCCCTGAGGCTGGAGGCGAACACTGGGCAAGTGGTCGTCGATTCGGAATGGCATCGCCGGCAAACTGGCGCGCCGGTCGCCAACCTTCACCTCCAGCAGTGAGCCGTTGGCACGCAAATGCTCGTCCTCGAGAAGATCCAGCGGAGTGCGCACGGGCCCGAAGGGAATCTCAGCCTTCTTGCAGAGTGCCTCGACAGCGGCCATTGAGAGCGTCGCGAACTTCTCGTTGAGACGCGGGATGAGCCAAGGCCGCTCCTTGGTCCTGCTCGAATTGGTCGCCAAGCGCGGGTCGTCCAGGAGCTCTTGCAGGCCGAAGGCGACACAGAACCGGTTCCATTGAGCGTCGCTGGTGATGCCGATGAACATCTGGCCGTCGGCGCATGGGCAGAGGTCGTAGAGGCACCAGGCCTGCGTCCTCGCCGGCATCGGCACGACTGGTGTGTCGCCGAACTGCGCCATGGCCATGTGCTGACCCACCAGGAAGGCAGTCGTCTCGTACAAGGCACTGGTCACACGGGAACCTTGGCCCGTGGCTTCGCGAGCACGAAGAGCGGCCATGATTCCAATCACGCCGAACATGCCGCCTGTCATGTCGACAATGGACGCACCCGCCCGGATCGGTTGGCCGACCGGACCCGTCATGTAGGCCAGCCCACCCATCATCTGTACGACTTCATCGAGAGCAGGGCGCGCCTGATAGGGGCCCGGCAGAAAGCCCTTAAGCGAGCAATAGATGATCCGGGAATTGATGCGGTTCGCCTCGGCATAGCCATACCCCAGCCGATCCATCACATCGGGACCGAAGTTCTCGATCACCACGTCGGCCCATTCGAAGGCGCGCGCGAGCACCGGACGGGACAGAGGATTCTTCAGATCGATCGCAACGCTTTGCTTGTTGCGGTTGAGATAGCCGAAGAACCCCGACCCGAAGCCCGTGAGGCTGCGCGTCGGATCGCCTTCCACACGCTCGATGCGTACGACCTCCGCTCCGAGATCCGCCAGGATCAGGCCGCATGTGGGCGCCATGACCGTGTGGCCGAAGTCCAGGACTTTCAGCCCAGCCAGCGGCAGTCTGGAATCGATGTCTTCACTATTGTGTTTCATCTGATGATCCTCTATGATCGTTGTATGAAACAACTTTAGCGTTGAAAGGGCTTTATGTCAAAAGAAGACTCCGCGGCAGGGACATCCGCGCTGCGCGTCAACGCGCTGGAGCGAGGGCTTCGGCTGCTGATGGCGTTGCGCTATGACGAGGGCCAGAAGCTCAGCGAGGTGGCCCGTGCGACAGGTCTGGACAAAGCCACCGCGTCCCGCCTGTTGCGCTCGCTGGCGCAGTACTCTTTCGTGTTGAAGGACGGAACCGAGCGCTATCGACTGGGGCCGGCGATAGCAGTGCTCGAGCGCACGGGTAACGCGACGCAAGGCATCGCGGCCGTGGTCCAGTCAACCTTGAACCGCCTCGCAGAGGACACCGGAGAGACCGCTAGTTTCTTCGTGCCCCATGGCGATCTGCGCTTGTGCGTTGCAGTCGCCTTTGGGAATCAGGCTGTCAGCCACCTTCTGAGGGTCGGCGACACCCTGTCGACGGAACGAGGCGCAAGTGGTCGCGTCATGCGCCAGTTCGAAACCGGCAGGCCCGTCGGTTCTCCCGACCTGGTGCAGACGAGCCTGGGAGAGCGAGATCCGGAACTCGCGGCGGTTGCATCGCCCGTCTTCGACACGCGCGACAGATTGCTGGGAGCACTCTCGTTGTCGGGCACGTGCACACGGTACTCATCTCCCGGTCACTTGAAGAGCTTGCAGGTGGCCGTGGCCGCGGCGGCGCGGGAGATCGAGGCACTGTTCACCGCGCCTGCTTCGTAGGTGGAGGAGCTACATCCAGCCCGGTCAATCCACGCGCACGCCGGCAGCTTTGACGAGTTCGCGGTTCACGGTGGCGTCATGGGCAATCGCCGCCTTGAACTCCGTGCGGCCCTTCGGTGCAACGACGATGCCCTGCTTGTGCAGCCTTGAGCGCGCTTCTTCGGTCGCAACGATCGCGAGCAGCTGCTTTTCGAGAGCCGCGACGTCGGCTTCCGGCATTCCCACTCTACCGAGCAACCCAATCCAGCCGCTGTACTCGTAGCCCGGAAATCCAGATTCTTCGACGGTCGGGACCTTCGGTAGATCGGGCCAGCGTTCCTTGGTTGTCACCCCCAGGCCGATGAGTTGCCCCGAGGCGACGAAAGGTTGGGCCGCCACCACAGAAATTACCCCCACCGGCAGTTGACCACCCAGCAGATCGGCCGTGAGTGGCCCGGAGCCTTTGTATGGAACGTGCTGCATGGAAACCTTGGCGCGTTCCTTCAGCATCTCGGTCGCGAGATGCGCGGGATGGCCACTGCCGCCCGTGCCGAACGAGATCGAGTTCGGCTTGGCGCGCGCCGCGTCCAGTAGATCGCGCAATGTTTTGAAATTTGTCGAAGGATGCGCAACGATCACGAATCCCGTCACGCCGAGCTGCGCGATCGGCACGAACTCCTCGAGGGCATATCCCGGCTTCTGGTACAGGGCAAGGTTGATGGTGTGGTTGTTCGAGGTGACCAGCACGCTGCTGCCGTCTGCATCCGAGCGCGCAACCAGCGCGGCAGCAATGTTGCCGCCGGCACCCGGACGGTTGTCCACAATCACCGCCCGGCCCTGCAGCGTCGCGGGCAACTTCTCGGACAGTAGCCTGGCAGTGGCGTCGACGGCGCCACCCGGCGGATACGGGACCACGAGGCGCAAAGGCTTCGCGCTTTGCGAGAAGGCGGGCAGCACGCACAATCCGACGGCTGCAGTTGCAGCACCCAGGAGCGTGCGTCGGCGAATCACGGGAGTTTGTCTCATGGCAGGAGCCTTGTAGTGGTGGGTATCGAGAGAAGTATCCCGATCGCCAGGAGGTCCGCTATTCAATCGGAGTATCCGGGCATCGCAACCGAAGATGGCATGCCGGCTTTGCCGAGCCAATGAGCGTTATATGGACCTTCGCCAGCTGAAGTATTTCGTCAAGATCGTCGAGCAGCGCAGCATGTCGCGGGCGTCGGTGGAACTCAATGTGGCCCAGTCGGCCCTGAGCCTGCAGATCTCTGGCCTGGAAACGCGCCTTCATCAGAAGCTGTTGATCCGCCGTTCGACGGGGGTGACTCCCACAGAGGCCGGTAAGACGCTCTACAAGCACGCGGTCGCCATCCTGCGGCAGGTGGAACGTGCCACGCAGGACGTCGAACGGTCCGCGTCCGAAGTGAGCGGGCCCGCTTCGCTGGGCTTGCCGGTGGTCGTGCAGGACCTCCTTGCCATCGACCTCCTGGTGGCTGCGCGGACACGGCTGCCGCAGGTCAGGCTCCACTTGGCCGAGGGCATGAGCTACCTGCTGAAAGAGATGGTCCTGCAGGGAAGGCTTGACATGACCGTCACCTACCAGTTCGAGCCTTCGCCTGGCATCGTGGAGCAGCCCTTGTTCAACGAGATGATTTATCTCGTGTCCCCCGCCGATTCGGGTGTCGAGCCACGCGAGCGAGGCATGTCGATCGCCGAGGTGGCGAGGTTGCCGCTGTTTCTTTCGAGCCGCCAGACGGGAATGAGACGGATCGTGCAAGCCGGGCTGACCGCGCATGGCCTCGCTATCGAGCCGCTTGCGGAAGTCGACTCTCTTCGGACTTTGGTCGACGCAGTGGAAACCGGCAACGCGCACACGATCCTGCCCGCATCCGCCCTGCAGAAGCAGCTCAAGAGCCTGACCGACCGTCCGCTGGTCATCAACGCACTGGACATTTCCAGGAACGTGGTGCTGTGCACCTCCGAGCACCTTCCGCTCGGAGCAGCGGCGACCGCCGTCTACGACGTATTGGACAACTTGATCCGCGAGGCTTTGGAGGACCGGAGGTGGGTCGGCATCCGTCCCGTTCCGGACGCGCCATCGACTTGAACGAAGGCCCTGTCTGCACATTGAATAGCGCCGCGGCCGTGCGATCCATAGAGTGAAGTCTTCATCACTCAAGCAGGCCTGCCATGGAATCGATCACCGTCTACTGGACCACCGGATGCTCTAGTTGCGTCAGGGTCAAGGAGTTTCTGACCAGCAAGGGCGTTCCCTTCGAATCTGTCAACATCGCCACCGACCCTGGCGCCATGAAGTTTCTGGCGTCATTGGGGATCCGGTCCATTCCGGTGGTGGTGCGTGACCGGGAGTACACCTTCGCGCAGTCGCTGGACGACGTTGCCAAGTTCGTGGGTGTCGAAAACGTCGTGGACGTCCTGCCTCCCGAAGTGCTCGTGGAGCGCTGGAAGAAGATCATGGAGATCGCCACGCATGCGATCTCGAAGATTCCTGCCGCGATGCTGGAGGAACGGCCGGCGCCCCCGCGTGAGCGCACGGTTCGCGATGTGGCGTATCACATCTTCCAGGTGCCCGACGCCTATTTACAGGTCGTGATCAATGGCCTGGAAGACTGGACGATCGTCGCCAACGTGGATGCACCGCCAGACATCGACCTCCCCGGCATCCTCGCCTATGCGGACGACAAGAAGAAGCGGGTGGCCCAGTGGTGGGACGCCCTCGAAGACCGAAGCTGCACACAACCTCTGAAGATGTTCTATGGCGTGCATTCCATGCATTCCTTTCTCGAGCGCTCGGTCTGGCACAGCGGCCAGCACACGCGTCAGCTCCTCTGGTGGTGCAACGAAAAGGGCATCCCCGTCGAGCAGCAGCTGACCAGCGAAATCCTGCAGGGACTGCCCATGCCCAAGGGACTTTGGGAATAGGCCCGGGCCGATGACCTTCGCGCAACTTCCATTCGTGACTTCCTCATGCTCAATCACTCCAAACTGATCATCCTGGGTTCAGGCCCTGCCGGTTACACCGCCGCCATTTACGCGGCGCGAGCGAATCTTGCCCCCGTGCTCATCACCGGCAACGTGCAGGGTGGCCAACTGACGACGACCACGGACGTGGAAAACTGGCCGGCCGATGTCCAGGGCGTGATGGGGCCTCAACTGATGGAGCGATTTTTGCAGCACGCAGAGCGCTTCGATACGCGCGTGATAGTCGACCACATCCGTGAGGTGAATCTGCAAAGTCGGCCGTTTGTCCTCACGGGGGATAGCGGCTCCTACTCTTGCGACGCCCTGATCATTGCCACCGGCGCGTCAGCCAAGTACTTGGGACTTCCCTCGGAAGAAACGTTTCGTGGCCGCGGCGTTTCAGGATGCGCGACCTGCGACGGATTCTTCTACGTGGATCAGGATGTCTGCGTTGTGGGCGGTGGAAACAGCGCGGTGGAAGAAGCCCTCTACCTGTCGAACATCGCCAGGAAGGTCACCCTGATTCACAGGCGCGAGAAGTTCCGGGCCGAGCCGATCCTCCTGGACCGGCTGCACAAGAAAATCGAAGAGGGCAAGATCGAACTGAAGTTGAACTGCTTGGTCGAACAGGTGCTGGGTGACGACGAAGGCGTCACGGGCGTACGGCTTCAAGATCGGGCTGGGGCCTTCAGCGAGCTGGTGGAAGTGAAGGGCTGCTTCATTGCGATCGGGCATCAACCTAATACGATCCTCTTCGAAGGCCAACTGACGATGGCGGATGGCTACATCAAGACGCGGTCGGGCCTGGATGGGTATGCCACCATGACCAATGTTCCCGGGGTGTTCGCCGCAGGGGACGTTCAGGACCACATCTATCGGCAAGCGGTCACCAGTGCGGGAAGCGGTTGCATGGCTGCCTTGGACGCGCAGAGATTTCTTGACTCTTGAGGACGTCGCAGCACTTGAGCAGGAGGACAAGCCGCCAGGGCCGGCTAGGGAAAGGTCCGCAAAACCCCGTCCACGACGACTGATGAGATTGCGTGCGAGTCGATCGGGTGCCCTCAAGCCAGCATCGATTGCTGGGCGAAGATTCCCGCCATCGCGCCCTGCGACGATGCCTGGGTGACCGAGGG
>NZ_JBGLYN010000139.1:0-1495 GCF_047304045.1 Variovorax sp. Varisp85 | reverse complement strand
TGCCCTCAAGCCAGCATCGATTGCTGGGCGAAGATTCCCGCCATCGCGCCCTGCGACGATGCCTGGGTGACCGAGGGCAAGAAGGGCGTGGTCAGGTCGCCGGCGGCGTAGATGCCGGGCATGCTGGTTTGGCGGCGCTCGTCGACCTTGAGGACGATGCCGGTGGGCGTATCCACCGTGGCGAGGCCCAGTGATTCATGCAGGCTTGCGGACGGCTTGTTGCGCGGATGGGCGAACAGGACGTCGACCGCGACATTGCGGCCGGTATCGAGATTGACTGTGGAGATATGGCCCTTGTGATGGGCGATCTCGACGATCCGGCCATCGATGACAGGTATGTTGCGGCGCGCCAGATCGGCCTGGATATCGGGTGGGATGTCGTGACCATCGGCGAAGACACTCAACTTGTCGGTCCAATCGCGGAACAGCCTGGCCTGATTGTGCGATTGCGGGCCGGACCAGACGAGGCCCCAATGCTGGCCGGCGACTTCAAAGCCGTCGCAATAGGGGCAGGGCACGATGGACGTGCCCCAGCTTTCGGCAAAGCCTGGAACCTCAGGCATCTGGTCGGCGACGCCGTAGCTCAGGATCACGCGGCGCGCCCCGAGGCTTTCGTGATCGTCAGTGACGACGCAGAAATCGTCGATGGCGCCAGACACGCTCTCGGCCCGGGCATTGACCAGCCTGATCGTTGGATAGCGCGCCAGCTGCTGCCGCGCCTCGGCCAGGATGTCCAGCGGTGGCTTGTGATCGTGGCCGAGCAGGCCATGCGAGTGGCCGGCAAAGCGGTTGCGCGGCCGGCCGGTATCGAGAACGGTGACCTTGCGGCGGGCACGGCCGAGTTGCAGGGCGGCGGCGAGGCCGGCAAAGCTGCCGCCGATGATGATGACGTCATTCATGGTGATGGGCTCCGTGTGGGCTGGTAGATTATTGGACTATCTGGTACAGTAATTTAGAGTCGATATAGTAAACTGTCAAGTCCACTAAATATGCCCATGGCCCGTCTACCAGTTTCTGCTCCGAAGCCCCAACGCGGGCGGCCACGCGATCCCGAGCGCGTGCGGCGCATCCTGGAAGCGGCGCAAAGGCACTTCAACGAGCATGGCCTGGAGCGTGCCAGCGTGGATGCCATCGCCGCGGACGCAGGCGTCTCCAAGATGACCGTGTACAGCAACTTCGGCTCCAAGGAGGGGCTGTTCGAGGCGGTCGTGCGCGACAGGACGGCAGCCGTAATGGCTGGCTTCCCTGGCGCCGGGACGCTGGACCCGGACCAGCCGGAGAAGGTGCTGCTGGCGATCGGCGCTCGGTTTCTCGCACTGGTGCGCGGTGACGCACTGGGCGCGTTGCGCGCTGTCTATGGCGTCGCGGGGGCACAGCCGGAAGTCTGCCGCGCGTTGTACAAGGAGGGCCCGGAGCGTGTGAACGACGCGCTGGCTGCATACCTGCGCCGTGCCAACTCGGCGGGCACGCTGAAGGTGCGGAACCCGCTTCAGGC
>NZ_JBGLYN010000138.1:0-1595 GCF_047304045.1 Variovorax sp. Varisp85 | reverse complement strand
TTGATCTGACCCCCGAAACCTGGACGAACTCGAGGGTTCGAAGTGACCAGGTACACAGAGAAGCAGAAGCTTGCGGCCGTCACGGCCTACAGGAAGGGCGCCGGCGGCTTGCGTGCCACCGCCAGCGCGCACGACGTCGGCGTTGATTCGCTGAGGGCGTGGATCGCCGCATACGAGGCCAACGGCAAAGCTGGTCTGGTGGCGAAGAGGCGCGCCATCTACGATGTCGACTTCAAGCTCGAGGTTCTGCGTTGGATGCAGGATGAGGGCCTGTCGTGCAGGCAGGTTGCGGCCCTCTTCAACATCCGGCGCCTCGACATGGTTGCGGAGTGGAACCGGCTGTACGTCGCTCATGGGGCGGCGGCCTTGCAGCCTGGCTGGAAGTGGGAACAGAAGAGGATGAGCAAGCCGCCGAGCAGGCGCGATGACCGCGAGGCGGTGACGAACGACCAACGCAGCCGCGAGGAGTTGCTGCGCGATCTCCAGCAACTGCGCGCGGAGAACGCTTACCTAAAAAAAGTGCAGGCCTTGGCTCGAACCAAGTCACGCTCGGCGCCCGTGAAAGGACGTTGATCGTGCTCGAGTTGAGGCCGCACTTCCCTCTCGACGATCTGCTGCACGCTGCTGAACTGCCGCGCAGCAGCTTCTACTACCAGCTGAAGGCCGTCAGCACAGGTGACAAACACTGCGTCCTGAAGGCGAAGATCCGCGAGATCTTCAACCGTCACAAGGGTCGGTATGGCTATCGACGGGTCACTGCCGAACTGCGCCGGCAAGGACTCGCCGTCAACCACAAGACGGTCCAGAAGCTGATGGTCGAGATGCAGCTGAAGTCGCTGGTCCGCCCCAAACGCTACAAGGCCTATGAAGGCGCGGCCTCCGAAACGGCGCCGGACCGTCTGGAGCGCGACTTCACAGCGGATGAGCCCAACCAGAAGTGGGTGACCGATGTGACCGAGTTCAAGGTCAACAACCAGAAGCTGTACCTGTCGCCGGTAATGGACCTCTACAACCGCGAGATCGTGTCGTACGAGATTGCAGAGCGTCCGCTGCCGGTCATGATCAAGAACATGCTCACCAAGGCGTTCCACCAGCTCGAATCAGGCCAGCGACCGATTTTGCATTCGGACCAAGGATGGCAATACCGCATGCCCGCGTACCGCCAACGCCTGCATCAAAGCGGGGTCGTCCAGAGCATGTCGCGCAAGGGCAATTGCTATGACAACGCAGCCATGGAGAGCTTCTTCGGAACGCTGAAGTGCGAGATGTTCCATCTCAACAAGTTCGACACGACCGAGGCGTTGAAAGACGCGCTTCACGACTACATTCGCTACTACAACGTGGATCGCATCAAGCTCGGGCTCGGAGGCCTGAGCCCGGTGGCGTACAGGATGCAGGCCGCCGCGGCGCCCGCATGAAGCCATAACTGTCCAAGGTTTGGGGGTCGGTTCAGGATTTAGGTGGACACCTATGGAAGACTCCAAGCGCGTGAGCCGGCGGCGCCACGCGGCCGATCTGAAGCGGCAAGTGTTGGCGGCGTGCGCAGAGCCCGGGGCGTCTGTGGCTCAAGTGGCGCTGGCTCATGGCCTCAACGC
>NZ_JBGLYN010000137.1:0-1609 GCF_047304045.1 Variovorax sp. Varisp85 | reverse complement strand
AGGGGGTGCGGATAAAAACTTGGACTGGTTTTATGCTGCAAGTCCAAGGCTCACCCGGTATTCGATGGGGCTGAGGGAGCCGAGAGAGATCTTGATTCTCTTCTCGTTGTACCAGCGGATGTACGAGTCGACCGCCTCGATGAATTGCTCAATGGTGGCATTCTTCCAGTCCCGAGGATAGAACAGCTCGTTCTTCAGTCGACCGAAGAAGCCTTCGCAAGCGGCGTTGTCAGGTGAGCATGCCTTGCGGGACATCGAGCGTGTGAGGTTCGCGTCGCTCATTCTTGATAGCCAACCAGGCCAGCGGTAGTGGCCGCCCCGATCGGAGTGAACCACAGGCCGGTCTGTCGTTTCGGCCACTGTCTCGATGGCTGCATCCAGCATCGTGTTGACCAACTCGGCGTCCGGACTGGTCCCAATCGTCCAGCTGACGACCATTCCATCGAAGCAGTCGATGATCGGCGAGAGGTACACCTTGCCAGCCGGGATCTGGAACTCCGTGATATCCGTAAGCCATTTCTCATTAGGGACTGCGGCCTGGAAGTCGCGGTTGATGAGGTTCTCAGGCGCTGGACTGATCTCGCCAAGGTATGACGCATACCTGCGCTTCCTGGGCTTTGGAACAACCAGGCTTTCCTGCTTCATCAACCGCTGCACGACCTTCTCGGAGATCGCGACGTCCTGTCTGGTGAGCGAAGCTTGCAGCCTGCGGTAGCCATAGCAGCGATGGTTCGACTCAAAGATGTCGGTGATGGATTGCCGCACCTCCAGGTACTTGTCGCCCACCGCTGCGCGGGCCCGATGGTAGAAGTACGAGCTACGCGCAAGATCCAACTGTGCAAGGAGCTCTGGCAGGCCATAGTGCTCCCTGAGGGTGTCAACCAGCCGTGTCTTCTCCCGGTTGGACAGGAGCTGCAGGTCGACGCTCAGGCCTTTTTTTAACAGTTCGTTGGCCTTGTTCAAGAGATCCTGCTCGAGGCGCAGTTGCCTGACTTCGCGGCGCAGTGACTCAACCTGGTGCTCGAGCTCGTCGCGCTCTTGCGACGGCGGAGATTGATTGGTACTTTTCATGGATGCGGGTGCCTCACGTCCCAGAAGTTGATTCTTCCAGTTGTACAGCGTTGGCCGGCACACGCCGAACTTGTCGCCTACAGCTTGCGCACTTGCCTCACGCGTGCAAAGCTCCATGACTCCCGCTTGCATCAGCTCCCCGGAATATCTTCGTCGCCCCACACTGCCGACGACTGTCCTTCTAGCCTCAGGAAGGGCCTCGCGAACCCACGCGGTCAGTGTCCCTCTGCCGGGGTAGCCCAATGCCCTCATGGTGGCAGCAATGCAGCGGTCGTGAGTGAGGTAGTGCTCGATAGCTACCGCTTTTTGTTCCTGCGAGAACTTGGGTCTCCGGCCCGCATAGCCCGCTGGCAAGTCGAGCTTCTGCTGGTATTCGCTGTACCAGCACTTCAGAGAATTCTTTGTTGGATAACCCAGCTGGCGGATGGTGGGTCTGACGCGTTTGCCAAGCTTGATGTAGAGCTCAACGGCTCGAATCCGATCTTCGTAGGAATACACGAACTACCTCCTGGTAGTCCAAGTTTTCGTCCGCACCCCC
>NZ_JBGLYN010000136.1:0-1694 GCF_047304045.1 Variovorax sp. Varisp85 | reverse complement strand
CCCCCCCCCCCACACACCACCCACTCCCCTCGCCCCCCGCGCTACTCCCCCCCGGGGGGGGGCGCCCGCGGGGGGCGGCCCCGCCGCCCCGCGCCCCCCCGCGCAACGAGCGCATGAGCACTGCCAAGGTCGAGTGCAACGCCTGCCCGGTGCTGTGCCAGATCTCCGACGGCCGCACCGGCGCCTGCGACCGCTACGCCAATCGCGACGGCGTGCTGGTGCGCGTCGATCCGGTGGTGCTGCTGCGCCGGACGATCGAGAGCGAGGCGCCGGCGCTGGTGCCTTTTGATCGCCCGGGCGCCGAGCCCGCCACGGCGCAGGCCCCCGACTGGAACGGCGACCTGCTGCACGCCGACGAAGTCTTCGTCACCGGCGTGGGCTCGTCCACCACCTACCCCGACTACAAGCCCGCGCCCTTCATCGTGGCTTCCAAAGCCCAGGGCGTCGACATGGTCACCGTCGTCACCGAAGGCATCTTCAGCTACTGCAGCTTCAAGGTGAAGATCGACACCGACCGCTTCCTCGGCTCCGAGCAGGCCAACGTGCGCTACCGCGGCGAGGTCGTGGGCCACGTCACCACGGCCGAGTACGGCTCGCAGATGCTCTCGCTGGGCGGCGTGCACCACCTCACCGGCGGCAGCAAGAAAGAAGGCCGCATGACGGCCGAGCTGATGCAGCTGCTGGGCAACAAGAAGGCCGTGGAGTGCACCATCGACGGCGGCTCCACCCTTGTCATTCAGGCCGGTAGGGCGCCCATCGTCAACGGCGTGGAAGAGCAGCGCATGCGCGTGGGCTGCGGCTCGGCGGCGGTCGGCATCTTCGCGCGCCAGTTCGCGGGCGTGGCCGACGAGGTGGTGGTGGTCGACGACCACATCACCGGCGTGCTCACCGAGCACCAGGCCGGCCGCTGCCTCGACATGGCGCCCTCGGGCATCCAGATGCTGGGGCGCAAGTCGACGCCGGGGCGCTACTTCCAGGTGGCGAATCCGGGCAACGGCTGGGGCGGCACCGACATCGCCGATCCGCTGGCGATCATCGAGGGCTGGGAAGAGGGCGTGGCGCGGCCCGGCCTGCGCCTGCTGATGACCTCGACCACCGGCGAGCACGCGCAGTGGTACGTGCTCGACGATGCGCTCAAGCCCGTCGAACAGCCGATGCCGCCCGAAGTGAAGCGCATCGTCGATCGCATCGGCGAGAACTGCGAGCCTTCGCTGTGCACCGTGCTGTTCCTCGGCGGCGCCGGTGGCAGCCTGCGCGCGGGCGTCACCGAAAACCCGGTGCTGCTCACGCGGGCCATCAAGCGCGCGCTGGTCAACGTCACCTGCGGCGGCGCGCCGGCCTACGTGTGGCCCGGCGGCGGCATCACCGTGATGGCCGATGTCATGCGCATGCCCGACAACAGCTTCGGCACCGTGCCCACGCCGGCCATCGTCGCGCCCATCGAGTTCAGCATGCGGCGCGACGACTACGCCGCGCTCGGCGGCCACATGGAGCACATCTTTTCGCTCGAGCAGGCGCTCGCGCGCGGTGCATGGCAGGAAGACGGCGCACCGCTCGCACGCCAATGGCTCGCGATGGACGATGCCAACCCGTGGCCGCTCGGCCACGCACCCATGCTGGGTTGATAAATGCTCGCGTCGACGTGCGCCATGGCTGTGGCTCCTTCCCCCTCTGGGGGAAGGCTGGGATGGGGG
>NZ_JBGLYN010000135.1:0-2061 GCF_047304045.1 Variovorax sp. Varisp85 | reverse complement strand
GGGGCTCGGAGATGTGTATAAGACACCGCCCGGGGGGCCGGACTACGTGCCCCCCGTCCCCCTGTCTTTCACGCAGTCCGCCTCCGCGGGCACCTTCCGATCTGCCGGTGGCGATGCGGCGGACACGACTCTGCCGCCGCACTGGTGGAGGCTCTATGACGACCGACAACTGGACGCGTTGGTCACTAAGGCGCTGGAACACAACACCGACCTGCGGCAGGCCGTGGCCAACCTGGAACGCGACCAGGCGCTGGCGGCCGAGGTGCACGGAAATGAGAGGCCGACGCTGACAGCCAGCGGGGGGCCCGGCTTCGGACACATGTCGGGCTTGAGCCTCCTGCAGCGAGACGACGAACCGCCCAGCCGCGGCACATACAGCGCGGGTGTTTCCTTGTCGTATCAACTGGACCTGTTCGGTCAACTGCGCCGCGCCATCGAAGCAGCCGAAGCCGGTACCGGCGCTGCCCAGGCGGCGTTGGATCTTGTACGTGTGCGCGTGGCCGGCGGCGTGGCACGTGCCTATGCACAAGCATGTTCAAGCGGCTATCGCTTGCGCGCCACGCAGGAGTCGGTTCGTCTGCAGGAGGAGGCGATCCGGCTCTCCGAGCGGCTTCAACGAGCGGGAAAAGTGGGGGAAATCGACATTGCACGTGCGCAAGGCCAGTTGGAACAACTACGTGCCGCGCTGCCGCCGCTTCGGGCCCAGCGCCAAGGTGCGTTGTACCGGTTGGCAACACTGACCGGCGCAGCACCGCGCGACTTCCCCGCGGCAATAGCCACGTGCGAGCAGCCGCCGCGCTTGGCGGGGCTGCTTCCGGTAGGAGACGGCGCGGCCCTCTTGCGCCGGCGGCCCGACGTTCGCCAGGCCGAACGCAGCCTGGCCGTCGCCACAGCCCGCATCGGCATAGCCACAGCCGACCTCTACCCCAAAGTGTCGCTGGGCCTCTCGGCCAGCTCGGCGGGCTTCTTGGCAAGATTTGGAAACCGGGAAACGCTCAGCTACAGCCTGGGCCCGCTGATCAACTGGACGCTACCCAACACCGGGGTCGCCCGCGCTCGCATCGCGCAGGCCGAGGCGGCCACCCGGGTTGCGGCTGCCCGCTTCGACGGGACCGTACTGACGGCACTGCGCGAGGTGGAAACGGCGCTCGATGTCTATGCCCACGAGCTGGAACGTCATGCTGCGCTCTTGGCCGCGCGAGATCAAAGTGCCATCGTCGCCCAGCAGGCGCGCACCCTCTATGTCAACGGCAAGACCGGTCAGCTTGAAGCATTGGATGCAGAGCGCACCCTGACAGCCAGTGACGCCGCTCTGGCAACATCCGCTGCCCTGTTGGCAGAGGATCAAGTCGCCGTATTCATGGCGCTGGGGGGTGGCTGGGAAGCCGATGAGCTCCTCGCGAATGCCATGCACTAGCGCACGCCTGAGCGTTTCTCGAGGGAAATATGAGGCGAGCGGGAATTCCACTGCGTAAGTGCGAGCATGGACGGGCTTAATCTTCTGAAGACCTTTCTGGAGGTCGCCAACGTCGGCAGCTTCTCGCGCGCAGCGGGCAAGCTGGGAATCTCCAAGGCCAGCGCGAGCAAGCATGTCGCGACCCTTGAAGCGCGCTTCAACGTACGGCTTATGAACCGCTCAACACGGTCGGTGACATTGACCGATGCTGGAAGGCTGCTCCTGCTTCGCAGCGCGCCGCTGATGGAGATGGTCGAATCGACGCAGAACGAATTGCAGGCGCATGGCTCACACCCAAGCGGCCGTCTGCGCGTCGCGGGGCTTCATGGGCTCGTGCAGACCGACTTCCCCAGCCTGCTGAGCGAGTTCCTCACGCTCTACCCAGATGTCCATATCGACCTACAGATCGGCAATCGCGTCGTCGATCTCGTGGAGGAAGGCGTCGACATCGTTCTGAGTTTCGGCCCGTATCGGCGACGAGAACCTGATCGTGCGCCGCCTGTTGGATTCCACCGACGTCTGACCCTAAGGGGGTGCGGATAAAAACTTGGACTGGTTTTATGCTGCAAGTCCAAGGCTCACCCGGTATTCGATGGGGCTGAGGG
>NZ_JBGLYN010000134.1:0-2235 GCF_047304045.1 Variovorax sp. Varisp85 | reverse complement strand
CCCCTCGCCCCGGGGGCGGGCCCCCCCCCCCGCGCCTCGCCGCAAGGGGCCCGACCCGCGCACGCTGGCGCTGGGCGACTGCATCGACTGCGGCCTGTGCGTGCAGGTCTGCCCGACCGGCATCGACATCCGCCAGGGGCTGCAGTACGAGTGCATCGGCTGCGGCCTGTGCGTGGATGCCTGCGATACGGTGATGCAAAAGATGGCGTATCCGCCGCGCCTCATCCGCTACGACACGCAGAACGGCATGGAGGGCCGCTGGACGCGCCCGCAGCTGCTGCGCCGCGTGCTGCGGGCGCGCGTGCTGGCCTACACGGCCATCCTCGCGGTGCTGGTGTCCGGCCTTCTGGCCAGCCTGGTCGCACGCACGCCGTTCAAGGTCGACGTGGTGCGCGACCGCGCTTCGCTGGCGCGCATCGTCGAGGGAGGTCGGCTGGAAAACGTCTATCGGCTGCAGATCATGAATGCCACCGAGCAACAGCGCCGCTATGCGATTTCCGCGCGCGGTCTCGATGGAGTGGCCGTGGCGTCCGAGCCGGCGGTGACGGTGGACGCCGCCCAGTCGCGCTGGGTGGCGGTGCGCCTGCAGTTGCCCTACGGCGTGACGCCCTCGGGCTCGCACACCGTGTACTTCGACGTACGAGAAGAAGGTGGCGGCGCGCAGGTCTCCGAAAAAGCGGTCTTCCTGGTGCCGCGCTGAAAGGTATCGACATGATTGCAACAACGAACGAACCGGTCGCCGCCGCGTGGTGGCGGTACCCGCTGGTGTGGATGGTGATCGGCGGACCCGCGCTGGTGGTGGTCGCGAGCGTCGCGACCTTCTGGGTCGCGTGGCACCGGCCCGACGCCCTTGTGTCCGAGGACTACTATCGCGAGGGCATCGAGATCAACCGGACACTGGCCGGCAAGGACTCGATGCCCGCGCTCGCCGCGCGCAACCATGCGGCCACGCCGGCAAGCGACCTGCCGTCGCCAGCGAGAAAGAGGGCGCCATGAACGCACAGCGCCAGGTCATGGCCGTGCTGTGGCCGTCCTTCCTCGTTGCCTGCGGCATGGAGGTCCTGGTCTTCGCGATGGTCGATCCGCTCAGCGTGTATTGCGGTGCCGATGTGCTGCACATGTCGCGCCAGGGCATCTATACGGCCTCGTTCTTCGTGTTCTGGCTGATGGCGGCGGCGTCGAGTGCATGCACCGCATTGCTGGCTCCGCCCACCGGTGGCGCCCCCCTCCGGCATGACCTGTGACTTGGCGTTCAAGATGATTTCCACCACCGTCGACCCCATCATGCCCTCGTTGCCGGCCGAGCTGCTGCGTCAGTTCGACGTGCCCGGACCGCGCTATACCTCCTATCCCACGGCCGACCGCTTCGTCGAGGCCTTCGGCGCCGAAGACCACGCGCGCGCCGTGCGCCGGCGGCGCGCGGATGGCGCGCAGGCTGCACCGCTGTCGATGTACGTGCACATCCCGTTTTGCGAATCGCTGTGCTACTACTGCGCCTGCAACAAGGTCATCACGCGGCATCACGAGAAGGCGCGGCATTACCTGGACTACCTCGCGTGCGAGGCTGCGCTGCAGGCCGCGCAGCTCGGGCCGGGCACGGTCGTGAGCCAGCTACACCTCGGCGGTGGCTCGCCCACCTTCCTCGACGACGCAGAACTGACCGGGCTCATGGCCATGCTGCGCGGCGTCTTCGACTTCGCGCCCGACGGCGAGCAGTCCATCGAAATCGATCCGCGCACGGTCGACACCGGCCGCCTGGCGCACCTGGCGTCGCTCGGATTCAACCGCCTGAGCTTCGGTGTGCAGGATTTCGACCCCGACGTGCAGCGTGCGGTGCACCGCGTCCAGCCTGCCGAGCAAGTGTTCGCGCTGATGGCCGACGCGCGGGCGTTGGGTTTCGAGTCGGTCAACGTGGACCTGATCTACGGGCTGCCGCGTCAGAACGACGCGTCGTTCGAGCGCACGCTGGCGCAGCTGTGCATGTTGCGGCCGGATCGCATCGCGCTATATGCCTACGCGCACCTGCCGGAGCGCTTCAAGCCGCAACGACGCATCCTGGCCGAAGACCTGCCCGACGCTCCCATCCGGGTGCGGATGCTGGCGCGCGCCATCGAGGTGCTGAGGGATGCGGGCTATGTGTACATCGGCATGGACCACTTCGCGTTGCCAGGCGACCCGCTGGCCGTGGCCAAGCGCAACGGCCGGCTGCACCGAGATTTCCAGGGCTACAGCACC
>NZ_JBGLYN010000133.1:0-2623 GCF_047304045.1 Variovorax sp. Varisp85 | reverse complement strand
TGTTGGCGCCGACCGGAAACTGAGCCAGTTTTGCGGGTAGTGCCGAAGTAAAAGTGAGCCAGGTGTTCAACCTACCCTGCTGTTTATTTAAGCAGCGGGGTTCGAGGAGTGATCACCATGGACATGATTGGCAGGATCCGACGGCTGCACGTGAGGGACAAGCTGTCGGAGCGTGAGATCGCGCGCATGACGGGGCTGTCGCGCAACACGGTCTCCAAGTGGCTGCGCGCACCGATCAATGAGACGCCGAAGTACCGGCGTGAGCCGCGCCCGAACAAGCTCAGCGCGTTCGAGGCGGCACTGAGGCAGGCATTGACGGCCGATGCCAGGCGGCCCAAGCACGAGCGGCGCACGGCCCGCGCGCTGCACGCCGAGATCAAGGCCGCGGGCTACGGCGGCGGCTACTCGGCCGTCACCGACTTCGTTCGGGCCTGGCGCCAGGGCGAAGGGCAATCGGTCAACGTCACGGCCTACGTTCCCTTGAACTTCGAGCTCGGGGAGGCCTTCCAGTTCGATTGGAGCGAAGAAGGCCTGGTCGTCGGCGGCATCTACTACCGCGTGCAGGTTGCGCACCTGAAGCTGTGCGCGAGCCGCGCCTTCTGGCTGGTCGCCTACCCGAGTCAGGGTCACGAGATGCTGTTCGACGCCCACACCAGATCGTTCGCGGCGCTGGGCGGCGTGGCGCGTCGCGGGATCTACGACAACATGCGCACCGCCGTCGACAAGGTCCACAAGGGCAAGGGCCGCACCGTCAACGCGCGCTTCGCGGTGATGTGCGCCCACTACCTGTACGACCCCGACTTCTGCAACGTGGCTTCAGGCTGGGAGAAGGGGCGCGTGGAGAAGAACGTGCAGGACAGTCGTCGGCGCATCTGGATCGAGGCGGCCCGACGCCGCTTCGGCTCCTTCGTCGAACTCAACGCCTGGCTGGGCGAGCGCTGCCGAGCCCTGTGGGACGAGGTCCGGCATCCCGAGCACGGCCAGTTCAGCGTGGCCGAGATGCTCGAGCACGAGCGGCCCCACCTGATGCCCATGCCCGCGCCCTTCGATGGCTACGTGGAGAAGCCCGCACGGGTGTCGAGTACCTGCCTGGTGTCGGTGGCGCGCAATCGCTACTCGGTGCCGTGCGAGCTGGCCGGGCAGATGGTCAGCACGCGGCTGTACCCCGGCAGCGTGGTGGTCGTCGCCGACGATGCAGTCGTCTCGCGCCACGAGCGGATGAGCGATTCGGGCGGTACGCGCTACGACTGGCAGCACTACATCCCCCTGGTGCAGCGCAAGCCTGGCGCGTTGAGGAACGGCGCCCCCTTCGCCGACATGCCCGAGGCGCTGCAGCGCCTGCGCCGTGGCCTGCTGCGCCAGACCGGCGGGGACCGCGTGATGGCCCAGGTGCTGGCCATCGTGCCCACGGCCGGTCTGGATGCGGTGATCGTGGCGGTCGAACTGGCGATGGAGAACGGACCGCCGTCCGGGCGCGTCAGCGTGGAGCATGTCGTCAACGTGCTCGGCCGGCTCAACGCGCCGGCAACGCCGCCAAGCGCCGAGACGGCGCTGCAGGTCGCCACACCGCCGCTGGCCAACACGGCGCGCTACGACAGCCTGCGTGATCAGGAGGTGGGCCATGCGTGACGTGACCGTTGAGCTCAAGGCGTTGCGCCTGCACGGCATGGCCAGTGCCTGGTGCGATCTGCAGGAGCAAGGGCCGGCCTCGGGTCTGGAGGCCTCGCGCTGGCTGGTCGAGCATCTGCTGCAAGCCGAGTCGACGGACCGGGCGATGCGCTCGGTCCAGTACCAGATGACCTCGGCACGCTTCCCGGTGCACCGGGATCTGGCGGGCTTCGACTTCGATGCCTCGCCGGTGGACCAGAAGCTGATCCAGCAGCTCGCGACGCTGGAGTTCACCGAGGCCGCGCACAACGCCGTGCTGGTCGGCGGACCGGGCACAGGCAAGACCCATCTGGCCACGGCCCTCGGGGTGTCGGGCATCGTGCGCCAAGGCAAGCGCGTGCGGTTCTACTCCACGGTGGATCTGGTCAATGCGCTGGAGCAGGAGAAAGCCCAGGGCAAAGCCGGGCGGATCGCCAGCGGTCTGCTGCGCATGGACCTGGTGATCCTGGACGAGTTGGGCTACCTGCCGTTCAGCCAGGCCGGCGGCGCGCTGCTGTTCCATCTGCTGTCCAAGCTCTACGAGCACACCAGCGTGGTGATCACCACCAATCTGGACTTCGCTGAGTGGTCGACAGTGTTCGGGGACGCAAAAATGACGACCGCTTTGCTCGACCGCCTGACGCACCACTGCCACATCGTGGAGACGGGCAACGAGAGCCATCGCTTCCTGCACAGCAGCGCAACTGCCAAGAAGCGCATCAAGGCCAGGGAACAGGCCCGCAAGGGCAGCAGCAAGAGCGATTCAAACAACCCCACCGACTGACGCTCCTGACCCAGACAGGGCGCTACGGGCTTCGCCCTGCGCGCCCTATGAGTTCGATCACAGAACCAAAAAGGAGATCAAAGAACAAGCAACGCCATACACTTATCCACAGTCGACCATTGCTGCGTCGGCTTCCACCCCTGGCTCACGATTCAAGCGGCGCGGTGGCTCAGTTCTACTTCGGCGCGGACA
>NZ_JBGLYN010000132.1:0-3052 GCF_047304045.1 Variovorax sp. Varisp85 | reverse complement strand
GGGGGGGCGGGGGCCGTCCCCCGGGGCGCCCCCGCCCGCGGGGCCCCGGCCCCGCCGCGGCCCGCCCCGGGGGCGCGGGCGGCCCGCGACCAGGCGCAGAGCGCCAGCCGGCTCGCGGTCGGGCTGGTGGCCGTCTACAAGGCACTGGGCGGCGAGGCCGTGGCGTCGGCCAGCATGCGCGTCGAAGGCCTGCGACCCGAAGACCTCTGATTCAAGCCCTGTTGGTAAAGCTCGCGTTGCCCAGCCCCGTGCCGATGGTCAGCACGCCCCAGTGCCGCACGTCGCGCATGAAGGGCAGTTCGCTCAGGCCCTGCACCACCGCGTCGTTGTGCATCAGCACCAGCGTCGGGCCCGAGCCCAGCATCGGCATGCGCTGCCACAGCTGGCTCGGCAGGTGGAAGGCGTGGCTGTCCCAGTCGCCGGGCAGGTTCTGCGCGCCGCGCGCGATGAAACCGTCCGGCCGAATCAGGCCCGGGCAACCAATGCCGACGAAGGGCGCGAGCCGGATCTTCCTGCGCTCGCTGTAGCGCACCATGTCTTCCAGCATGTCGGCGATGTGCTCGACCATGCCGCCGCGGTCGGGCCCTTCGTCCGCATGGCGCCACTTCTCGCGCCGCACCACCTTCGCGAGCGAGAAGTCGCGCGCCTTGCGGTGGCGTGTCTTCACGATGCCGCAGCGCACGTTGGTGCCGCCGATGTCCACCGCGAGGATCGCGTCGTGCTTCTTCAGCATGGCGCGCGGCACAAGGTGCGCCCAGCCGATCAGTCCGCCGTCGTCCACGTCGTGCGAGAGGCGGCCGATCTGCACGTGCAGGCCCATCTCCTCGAGGATGGCCCCAGTCTGCAGGATGGCGCGCTCGCCCACGTCGCTCTCGGGAAAGCCGCCGCCGACCACGATGCGCTGCACCTTCCGCCACGAGGGCTGGCGCATGAAGCGCTGGATCACCAGGGCCAGCTCCTGCGCGAACTCCTCGATGGCGCCATGCATCACATCGGAGGCCTCGGACGCCTTTCCTCCCTGCAGCGCGCGGTCGAGTTCCCCCTTGCCGAGGTCGCGCGAATGCAAGCCGCCCAGCGGGTCCTTTCCCTTCCTGCGGCGGCGCTTGCGCCAGCGTTCGAGCAGGTCGCGAAAGGCCGTCTGGCTGGCCTGGTCGCCGACGAAACCGTCCTTGTCGCGCAGCTGCAGGCTGTAGCCGTCGACCTGCACGCCCGGCAGCTCGCGCAGGCCGTGGACGTCGGGGCCGGGGTGTTCGTTCTTCGTGGAGCGGGTCTTCATGGCAACCGACTGTGGGCCCGATCAGCGGCCCGCCCCATCGGCACCGCGCACCACGGCGTGTAGGAGAGCGGCGGGTGCGCCAAACGGAACGATGTCTATACACTGACCCGGATGCATCTGCCCCGCTGTTTCTGGCGCGCCGCCCTGCTGTACGCCCTCGCATGGCTTGCCGTCGCGCCCGCCCCCGCACGAGCCGCGGACGAGACGCTGCGCGTGGGCTCCAAGCGCTTCACCGAGTCGTACATCCTGGCCGAACTGCTGGCGCAGACGGCCGCACCGTACACCGTCTCGCCGCCCGTCGTGCGGCAAGGCCTGGGCAACACGGCCATCGTGTACGAGGCGCTGCGCTCGGGCGCCATCGACCTGTACGCCGAATACACCGGCACCATCGCGCTCGAAATCCTCAAGGGCTCGCCGGCGGACACGCGCGAGGCCTTGAACGCGGCGCTCGCGCCGATGGGCCTGGGCGTGGCCATTCCGCTGGGCTTCAACGACGGCTATGCGCTCGCGGTGCGCGCCACCGACGCCGAGCGGCTGGGCCTGCGCACGCTGAGCGACCTGGCGAAGCACCCCGAGCTGAAGTTCGGCCTGTCGAACGAATTCATCGGCCGCGCGGACGGCTGGAAGGGCCTGGCCGGGCGCTACGGCTTCACGCAGATGCCCACCGGGCTCGACCACGGGTTGGCCTACGACGCGGTGGCCGCGAAGCAGATCGACGTGATCGACATCTACACCACCGACGCCAAGATCGACCACCTCGGCCTGCGCGTGCTGGAAGACGACAGGAAATACTTTCCGCGCTACGACGCGGTGGTGCTCTACAAGCTCGACCTGCCCACGCGGCTGCCGCTGGCCTGGGCCGCGTTGAAGACGCTCGAAGGCCGCGTCGACGAGCGCGCGATGATCGCGATGAATGCGCGGGCCGAGCTGCAGAGCGTGCCCTTCGACACCATCGCGCGCGACTTCCTCGCGAGCACGGGCAAGGGCGCGAAGGCGCAGCCGCAGGAAGCGCGGCGCGGCTTCATGGCCAAGCTGTTCGGGCCGGACCTGTGGAAGCTCGCGCGGCAGCATCTGCTGTTGGTGGCGGTGTCGGTCGGCGTCGCGATTCTCATCGGCGTGCCGCTGGCGATCCTGGTGTTTGCGCATGTGCGGCTGCGCGCGGTGGTGCTGGGTTTCGCGAGCCTGCTGCAGACAGTGCCGTCGCTGGCGCTGCTGGCCGTGCTGATCTCGATGCTGGGCGCCATCGGCGCGCTGCCCGCGCTGATCGCGCTGACGCTCTATTCGCTGCTGCCGATCATGCGCAACACGGTGACGGGCCTGGCCGAGGTGCCCAACGGCCTGCGGATGGCCGGCACCGCACTCGGCATGACGCCGCCGCAGAGCCTTCGGCTGGTGCTGCTGCCGCTGGCACTGCCCACGCTGCTGGCGGGCGTGCGCACCGCGACCTCGATCGCCATCGGCACGGCGACCATCGCGGCCTTCATCGGTGCGGGCGGCTTCGGCGAGCGCATCGTGACGGGGCTGGCGCTCAACGACCGCGAACTGCTCGTTGCGGGCGCATTGCCGGCGGCTGCGCTGGCGTTGCTGAGCGAGGGCCTGTTCGAACTCGTGGAGTACTTGATGCGGCGGCGGCGTCGTGTGCCGCCGTCTTCGCCACCTTCCTGAATTCGGGGGGCTTTCTTTCGGGGTGTGTGCGAAGGGCACCGGGTGGCTCCCTCCGCGAATGTCCCCCGCCTTCGGCTCCTCCTTTATTTCGCTGCGGGAGCCACCCGGTGC
>NZ_JBGLYN010000131.1:0-3314 GCF_047304045.1 Variovorax sp. Varisp85 | reverse complement strand
CACGGCATGCTGTCCACGCATGCGGACGTGATCAACCCCGACCTGCTGGCGTTCGTGAAGAGCTGAGGCCGGGCGCGGGGGGGGGGGGGGGGCCCCCCCCCGGGGGGGGGGCGCCCCCCACCCACGCTTCGCGCCGCTGCTGCGGCTCGACAGGGTCGGCATGTACGGCATGTCGGCGGGCGGCCACACGGCCCTGAGCCTCGCGGGCGGGCGCTGGTCGCCGGCCGCGTTCGCGCGGCACTGCGAGGTCGACCTGGTGAACGACTTCCAGTCCTGCGTCGGCCTCATCACGCGGCTGACCGGCGGACCGCTCGACGGCATCAAGAAATGGGCCGCATTGCTCCTCATCCGCCACCGCTTCGGCGACGACGCCGCGCCGCGCAAGCACACCGATCCGCGCATCGCCGCCATCGTTGCAGGCGTGCCGGGTTCGGCCGATTTCGACATGGCCTCGCTCGCGGCGCCGCGCGTACCACTTGGCCTGATCACCGCCGCGCAGGACCGCTGGCTGATCCCGCGCTTCCACAGCGACCGGGTGCTTGCGGCCTGCCTGCCGCGCTGCGAGCTGATCGCGGACATGCCGACCGGCGGGCACGGCTCGCTGTTGTCTCCGCTACCGCCGGACCTCACGGGACTGATCGGCGACCTGCTCAACGACCCGGCGGGCTTCGACCGCGCCAGCGTGTTACCGGAAGTTAACCAGAAGACAACGGCCTTCTTCAGCACGCATCTGCTGCCATGATTCGCACCGCGGGGGCAACGTTCGAGCCTCCTGTTTCGCCGACAGCCAGTTCCCACACGCGTGGGCGGCTGTGGCGCACATGGCGACAAAGGCCGGCCCGGCCATGGTTGCACCCGAGCCGACCGAACCCCGGTCGGTTCTTGAAATCGTGACCAGCTACGAAAGGAAAAGTCACCCATGAAGCAACAGCAACACAACCGCATCTTCCTCGGCGCCGTGCTCGCCGGCCTCCTGGCCATCGGCGGCGCAGCCCAGGCGCAAGGCGTCGGGGTCGGCGTGGGGGTCAATGCAGACGTGAACACCTCGGGCGCCGCAGGCGCTGGCTCCACCCATGGCGGTGCCGCGGCACGCACAGGTGCGGCCGCAGGCGCGAACACGAATGCCGGCGCTGCCACGTCCGACACGGCCGGCAGCGCGACAGGCGGTGTGGGCAACGCCGTCGGTGGCGTGCTGGGCGGTGCCACTGGCGCCGTCAGCGGTGCCACGAATGCGGCAGGCGGCGTAACGAACACCGTGGGCGGCACGCTGAATGGCGCAACCGGCGCCGTGGGTTCGGCCACCAATGCCGTGAAGCCGGGGAGCGCTGGCGCGAAGGCGAGCGGCAAGGCGCAGGGCTCGGGCGCCGTCGACATCAAGAAGTAATCGGCCCGCCGGCCCCGGCCGGACAAAAGCCCGCAGCGCTCGCGCGTTGCGGGCTTTTTTTCGGGCGAACGCCTCAGTTGGCCGGCTTGAGCTTGAACAGGCTGGTGACCGCCACGTCGAGCACCATCAGCTCGCGCTGGTTGAACAGCCGCCAGCGCCAGCGCAGGATGCCGAGCGTCGGGCGCTTTTCGGAGCGGCGCACCTCTGTCACGTCGGCCACCAGCCGCAGCACATCGCCGGGCCGCACGGGATTCGGCCAGCGCACATGATCGAGCCCCGGCGAGGCGAACGATTCAGAACCGGCAAGCGCTGCGTCGACGGCCAGCCGCATCGCGATCGAGCACGTGTGCCAGCCGCTGGCGATCAGCCCGCCGAAGGAGCTGCCGGCCGCCGCCTCTGCATCCGTGTGGAACCACTGCGGGTCATAGGCCCGTGCGAACTGCAGGAGCTCCGTTTCGGTGAGCACGTAGGGCCCGGCCTCGATGACCTGCCCCGCGTGGAAGTCGGCGAACTTCATCCGCCGCGGCCTAGTAGGTTTCGAGGTGCAGGCGGCCTTCGCGCTTCAAGGCAGCGCCGACCGTGTCCCAATCGAGCCCCGCTTCCTTCGCCACGTCGCGCAGTGCGAGCACCACGCCTTCTTCCATGCTCTTCAGGCCGCACACATAGAAGTGGCTCGCGCCATCTTTCAGCAGCGCGGCCAGGTCGGCGGCGCGCTCGCGCATCAGGTCCTGCACGTAGCGCTTGGGTTGCCCCGGCGTGCGCGAGAACGCGAGGTTGATGTCGATGAAGTCCTTGGGCAGCGACTGCAGCGGGCCGAAGTACGGCAGCTCCTGCTGCGTGCGCGCGCCGAAGAACAGCATCAGCTTGCCGCCCTCGAACTTGCCGCTCTTGCGCAGGCGGCGGCGCCATTCGGTCATGGCGCGCATCGGAGCGCTGCCGGTGCCGGTGCAGATCATCACGATGTGCGACTTGGGGTGGTTCGGCATCAGGAACGACGAGCCGAAGGGCCCCACCACCTGCACCGTGTCGCCCACCTTCAGGTCGCACACGTAGTTGGAGCACACGCCGCGCACGGCGTCGCCCTGGTGGTCTTCGGTCACGCGCTTCACGGTGAGCGAGACGTTGTTGTAGCCGGGCCGCTCGCCATTGCGCGGGCTGGCCACCGAATACTGGCGTGCATGGTGGCGCTTGCCGATGGCATCGACGCCCGGCGGCACGATGCCGATCGACTGGCCCTCGAGCACCGGGAACGGCACCACGCCGAAGTCGAGCACGATGTGGTGCGTCTCGCTGTCGAAGCCGGCCTCGGTGCAGTTGAAGTTGCCGACCACGGTGGCGGTCGTCGGGGTCTTCGGCGGGAAGAGATTGGTGTACGCGTGCGCGGCCGACCAGGGCGGCACGGTGGCGCCGTATTGCGCCGAATTGAAGGCCGGCTCGATCGATTCGGCGGCCGCCTGGGCTTGCGTCTGCGCGGGCAAGGCCGCCGCGGGGTCGCCGGCCACTTCAGCGGACACGCCGGCGGCTTCGAGCTCTTCCGGCGAGAGTTCGGCGGGCAGCGATTCCCAGGTGAGCTGTTCCTCGATCGAGTACGCGCGCACCACCGGCATCGTGCGCCAGTTGTCGATCGAACCCGTCGGGCACGGCGAGATGCAGGCCATGCAGCCATTGCAGACGTCCGCGCGCACGACGTAGTTGTTGTCGTCGTGCGTGATCGCGTTGACGGGGCAGATGGCCTCGCAGGTGTTGCAGCGGATGCAGATCTCGGGGTCGATCAGGTGCTGCTTGATGATCCCGGCTTCAACGGCCATGTCCATGTTGTTCTCCTAACCTGAAGCCCTCCCCCTTTGGGGGAGGGTTGGGTGGGGGCAAGCGGCCTCTGTCGTGGGCGCTATCGCCGCGTGGCCCCCACCCCCCCAAACCCCCCCGGGGG
>NZ_JBGLYN010000130.1:0-3604 GCF_047304045.1 Variovorax sp. Varisp85 | reverse complement strand
GCCCCCATCCCGGCCTTCCCCCAGAGGGGGAAGGAGCAATACAAAGTCGACGCGCACTCATGCTTCCATCCCCATGTACACCCGCCGCACCTCCGGGTCGTTCATCACCGCCCGCGGCGCGCCCTCGGCCAGCTTCTGCCCGAAGTTGATGACGAACAACCGGTCCGCCAGCGACAGCAGCGCATGCACCACATGCTCGATCCAGATCATCGTCACGCCGCGCGCCTTGATGCGCTGGAGCTCGCCGACCAGCAGCGCGGCCTCGGGCTCCGTCAACCCGCCCGCGATCTCGTCGAGCAGTAGCAGCTGCGGCCGCGTCGCCAGCGCGCGCGCCAGTTCCAGCCGCTTGCGGTCGAGCAGGGTTAGCCCGCCCGCCGGCTTGTTCGCATGCGCCATCAGGCCCGTCTGCTCCAGCACCTCGTGCGCCGTGTGCCAGGCCTCGCGCTCCGTCTGCTGTCCGCCGAAGCAGGCAGCGGTCACCAGGTTCTCGAACACGCTCATGTTGCCGAAGGGCTGCGGCACCTGGTAGCTGCGGCCGATGCCCGCATGGCAGCGCTGGTGCGGCTTCAGCCGCGTCACGTCGCGGCCCGCGTACTCCACGCGCCCCGCGTCGACACGTACGTCGCCCGAGATCAGGTTGAACAGCGTGGTCTTGCCCGCGCCGTTGGGCCCGAGAATGCCCAGCGTCTCGCCCTCGGTCACTGACAGCGTGATGTCGTCGGTGACCTTGAGCGCGCCGTAGGACTTGCTCACGGCATGCAGTGCCAGCAGCGTCATTGCGTTCGCTCTTCAGAGCAGCCGCAGCTTGCCGCCGGTGGGAATGTTCGTCGCCGCCTCGTTGTTCACGATGGTCAGCTCCACCTTGTACCTGCTGCCCTTGCCCCACTGGCCGAGCACCAGCGGTGTCTTGCTGACGTTCCTGAACGGCCCCTGCCCGCCCCACTTCACGGGGCCGACCACGGAGTTGATCGAGGTCGCGGCCACGGCGTCGCGCACGTCGCCGGCCTTGAGCGACTTCGATCGCGACAGCGCGTTCGCCGCCACCTCGAACAGCGCGTGCGCGAAGCCGATCGGCTGCGTCCACTGCTTCTTCGTGCCGGCCTCGTACGCGTCGGCCAGCGCCTTCGCGCTCTGCTGCGTGAGGCTCGATGTGAAGGGATGCGAAGGGCTCCACCACACCTCGGTCGAGAGGCCGTCGCCCAGGTCGCCCAGCGCCTCGATCGCGCCGGGGAACAGCAGCGCCTTGCCCAGCGTGATGACCTTCGGCCTGAAGCCCTGTTGCCGCGCCTGCGTGAGGAAAGTCTTGGCGTCGGGCGGAATCACCACGCCGGTGACGATCTCGACACCCTCCTTCTTGAAGGCCGCGATCTGCGCGCTGAAGTCCTGCGTGCCGTTCTGGAAGCGGCCCGGGTCGGTGAGCGTGAAGCCCATTGCCGCGAGCGGCTTCGGAAAGCCCAGCTCCTTGTCGCCCCATGCATTGCCGTCGCCATCGTTGGGGAACAGGCCGCCGACCTTCTTGTTGGTGGCGAGCGTCTTCCAGCCGTTGGTGAAGTTGGCGATGACGTCCTCCAGCCCCCAGAACATGTGGTACGTCCAGTTGAAGCCCTTCGCCGGATCGCCCTTGCGGCCGAAGAACCAGGGCTGCCACGGCACCACGCTGGAGATGCAGGGCACCTCGTTGAGTTCGCAGCCATCGCTCACCGGGTTGGCGGTTTCGGGCGTTCCGGCGGTGAGCACCAGCGCCACCTTGTCCTTCAGGATCAGGTCGTTCGCCACCTCGCCCGCGCGGTTGGGGTTCGACTGGCTGTCCTTCAGCACGATCTGCACGGCGTACTTCTTTCCACCGAGGCTGATGCCGTCCTTGAAGGCGGTCTTCATCTGCTCGATCACCCATTTGTCGGCCTCGCCGAAGGGTGCGAGCGGGCCGGTCTGCGGCGAGACATAGCCTATCTTGAGCGTGTCGGCCGCGAACACCAACGGGCTTGCGCCCGAGGCGACCAGCGCGGCCGTGGCCTGCGTGAACTGTCTGCGATTGAATGCCATGGTTGTCTCCGTCTCTTGTGTTTGTATTGCCGCAACGACCGGGGTCAGCGCACGAAATGCGGCGGTATCTGCGCGTCGACATTCACCCACACGCTCTTGACCTGCGTGTATTCGCGCATCGCGTCGAAGCCCATCTCGCGGCCGTAGCCGCTCTGACCCACGCCGCCGAAGGGCGAGCCGGGATTCACGCGCTTGTAGCTGTTGATCCAGACCATGCCGGCGTGCAGGTCGCGCGCCACCTTGTGGGCGCGCTGCAGGTCGTTGGTCCACAGGCCGCTGCCGAGGCCGTAGTCGGTGCCGTTGGCGATCTGCATCGCCTCTTCGTCGTTCTTGAAGGTGAGCACGGTGACGAAAGGGCCGAAGACTTCTTCCTGCGCGACGCGGTCCCTGTAGGACTTCGCACGCATCACGGTCGGTTCGACGTAGCACCCCTTCGCCAGATCGCCGCCTGGCGACTTGCCGCCAGCGAGCAGTTCGCCGCCCTCGCCTTGCGCCACTTCCACATAGCTCAGCACGCGCTCGCGATGCTGCGCGCTGGTGAGCGGGCCCATCTCCGTCGCCTCGTCCAGCGGGTTGCCCAGGCGGATCGACTTCGCAAGCGGAATGAACTGCTCGAGGAAGGCATCGGCGATCTTCTCGTGCAGCATCAGCCGCGAGCCCGCAATACAGGCCTGCCCCTGGTTGTGGAAGATGGCCCACGCGCTGCCGTTGACTGCGGCCTGCAGGTTCGCATCTTCGAACACGATGTTCGGCCCCTTGCCGCCGAGTTCGAGCTGCACCTTCTTCAGGTTGCCCGCACTGGCCTGCACGATGCGCCGCCCGGTGGCGGTGCTGCCGGTGAAGGCGATCTTCGCGATCTCCGGATGTTCGGCGATGTACTGGCCCGCCACGCTGCCCAGGCCCGGCAGCATGTTGACCACGCCGGGCGGCAGGCCCGCCTCGGCCATCAGCTCGGCAATGCGCAGCGAACTCAGCGGCGTGATCTCGGCCGGCTTCATCACCATGCAGTTGCCGGCCGCGAGCGCGGGCGCCATCTTCCAGCTCGTGAACATCAGCGGGAAATTCCACGGCACCACCTGGCCGACGATGCCGACCGGCTCGCGCAGCGTGTAGTTGAGGAAGCCTTCTTCGACCGGAATGGTTTCGCCCTGGAACTTGTCGGCCATGCCGCCGAAGTAGCGGAAGCACGCGGCGGTGCGCGGCACGTCGAGCCGGCGCGAATCGCGGATCGGGTGGCCGGTGTCGAGCGATTCGAGGCGCGCGAGTTCTTCGCCGTTGGCCTCGATGAGGTCGGCGAGTTTCAGCAGGATGCGGCCGCGGTCTGCGGCGGCCATGCGGCTCCATTTGGGGAAAGCGCGCTTCGCAGCCGCAACCGCTTTGTCGACGTCGGCCTGGCCTGCGAGCGCGACGTTGGCGATGGGCGTGTTGTCGTGCGGGTTCAGCGTGGCGAGGGTTTCGCCGGACTCGGCGTCGACGAAGCGGCCGTCGATGAAGAGCTGGTGGCGGATGGTAGAGGCAGGCATGGGTTTCCTCTCCCTCCCCCGCTGGGGGAGGGTTGGGG